>CAZKCX010000243.1:0-9161 GCA_964550865.1 uncultured Planctomycetales bacterium | reverse complement strand
AGACAAGCTGCCCGCCGCACGTGACATCGTGGCGGAGATCCAGAACGTCGGGAGCGGTCACGACCTCGTCGGTATCTACGCCGGCGGAGCCATCCACGCAGGCTTCGCAAACTCCCTCGGCCAGCGGAACTGGTACACGAACCACAACTTCAACTTCGATTGGAGTTTCTACCTTCAGGCCGACAAGGCCGTGAAGACCGTATACGCCGGCTTTGAATGGCAGCCGGAGGGATTTCGCCGCAAGCTCGCCTGGGCCCTCGAGCAGCTCGGGGCCCTATCACACACTTCTCGAACGATTCAGCCCGGTACGTACCGCGTCTACCTCGCCCCCGCGGCCGTCCACGATCTGATCGGCCTGCTCGGCTGGGGTGGGTTCGGCCTCAAGGCGCACCGGACCAAGGAGACGTCACTGCTGAAGCTCATCGAAGGCGAGGCGCGGCTCTCGCCTGCACTGCGGATCCTCGAGAACACCCGAGACGGCGTGGCGCCGAACTTCCAGGAGGCAGGCTTCCTTCGGCCCGATCACGTCAAGCTCATCGAGGGCGGCGAGCTGGGCGAGTGCCTCGTCTCACCACGCTCGGCCAAGGAGTACGGCGTGGCGACGAACGGGGCCTCTGCGTGGGAAGCGCCCGAATCCATCGACGTCGGCGCAGGGTCGCTCGCAAACGACGAGATCCTCCGGCAGCTCGACACCGGTCTATACGTCAACAACCTGCACTACCTGAACTACTCCGATCGCATCGGGTGTCGCGCGACCGGCATGACCCGCTTCGCCACCTATTGGGTCGAGCACGGGCAGATTCAAGGTCCGCTTAACGTCATGCGGTTCGATGAGACGTACTATCGCGCCTTGGGCGAGAACCTCGTGGCCCTGACGGCCGACCGCGAGATGATCCTGGACAGCGGCACCTACTTCCACCGCTCGACCGACAGCGCCCGCCTCCCCGGCGCGCTGATCGAGGACTTCAGCTTTACGCTATGACACGGACCGGTGGCACGAAATGCTCGGTGACAAAGGCACGTGCGGTTGGTAAGCTGATGGTGAATCGAGGACATCGAAGATGATTCGCTCACTTACTATAGAAGGCTACCGCTGTTTCGAACGGTTCACGATGCATGGCCTGGGCCACGTGAATCTTCTGGTGGGCATCAACAACAGCGGGAAGACGTCGGTGCTCGAAGCAGTTCATCTTCTCGCCTCACGAGATCACTCTCAGACAATCGAGGAGATCGGAACCCAGCGAGGGGAGTTGGTCCCCGAGCAGGAGTCCACGCATCCTCCTCGGTCGAATGCACTGGAGCTTGACGTTCGGCATCTCTTCTATGGTCGGGAAGTGGGAGTTGAATCGGAGTTTCGCATCCAGGGATCCGGCGACAACGAGGACGTGATCCTGATATGCTCCGTCCCAAAACCGGAACAGCGGCATCTCTTCACTGAGGATGAGATCCCCGACGCTCTTGACCGCGAACCCCTGATCCTCGTCCTGCACGACAGCCGCGACGAGAGCTTCACGGTCTTCCCTCTAACGAAAAGGGGCGGCCTGGTGCTTGCCCCGAAGTGGGCTCCCAGGGTTCAGGCGAAGCCTCGCGACGCGGAGTATCCTCCCGTCCATTTCGTGGCGACGGATTCACTATCGCTCCGCGAGGTTTCAAAACTCTGGAGCGACATAGCCTTGACCCCCCAAGAAGATCTCGTGACGGAAACGCTACGCGCGATTGAGCCGGCAGTCGAGAGATTTGCCTACGTTCCGAGCGGCGCAGAGACGTACGCCTCTCGATTACGCCGCGGCGGCGTAATCGTCAAGCTCGAAGGATCGCCGCGGCCCGTTCCTCTCGGTAGCATGGGCGATGGGATGTGGCGCATTCTGTCGTTGGCCATCGTGGGCATTGCCTGCCGGAACGGCGTCATCCTGATTGATGAGATCGACACCGGGCTGCACTTCACCGTGATGCAGGATATGTGGCGGATGATCGGCAAGATCGCCAGGGATTTCAACGTGCAGGTCTTCGCCACCACGCATAGCCGCGATTGCGTGCAGAGCCTCGCCTCCATCTGTCGCGAGGGCGTCGAGGAAGGCAGCGACGTCACCATGCAGCGGATCAACTCCGGCCGCAATCAAGCAGTGCCCTACTCCGAGCAGGAGATCATCGCCGCCGCAAACCAAGAGATCGAGGTGCGATGACCTTGGCCGTTCCGCATCCCAACCGACTCCTCGTCGAGGGCAAGAGCGAAATCGGCGCAATAGCCGAGCTTCTCGAGAAGAACGGCGTTGCATGGGGAGAGGATGAATCCCAATGGCCCGTCATGATCGAGTACCGCGACGGAATCGAGAACATTCTCACCTCCGGGGTGATTCGTGCACAACTCAAGGAAGAGTACGTAGAAGTCTTGGGCGTCG
This sequence comes from uncultured Planctomycetales bacterium, assembly GCA_964550865.1. GTDB lineage: Bacteria > Planctomycetota > Phycisphaerae > UBA1845 > JAFGLZ01 > JAFGLZ01. The sequence goes on along the minus strand of CAZKCX010000243.1, from coordinate 6,762 downwards.
TCGTGGACGCAGAACACAATGCCGCCTCATGCTGGCAGCGCATACAAGGAGAGTGCGCAAAAGACTTCGCAAGCCTGCCGGACGCCCTGCCGGAGAACGGTCTCGTCGTGGAGGGCGATTGCTACGGGATGAAGAAGCGCTTCGGCGTGTGGATCATGCCCGATAACAAGTCCCCCGGCATGCTCGAATCATTCCTCGGGTTTCTGATTCCGTCGGACAAGGAGCTACTCTGGAAGCACGCACAGCAAGCTACAACGGAAGCGAAGGACCACGGGGCGACCTACCCTGCCGCGCAGACTGACAAAGCGCGAATCTACGCCTACCTGGCCTGGCAAGACGAACCGGGCATGCTCTTCGGGACCGCAATCTCCAAACGGTGCCTCGATCCGTCCTCGCCGCACGCCCAACCGTTTGTCGAATGGATGAGACGGCTGTTCGAACTATAGGGCGATAAAGGGATTCCACGCTCCCGGCATCGATGCGTGAGGAACGTGTCCTCACGCGTCGCGCGGCCCAATCACAACGGGCCGCCCGCGCCGGCGGACGGCCCGCAACCGACCCATCGGTCGGACAGGAGTTAGCGCCGTCTGGAGCGGACCGCCACAAGCCCGCCCAGCGCGACCAAGGAGAGAGATACCGGTTCGGGCACCGAAGTGATCAGGTCCTGGTACTGCGCATTATGCAGCACGTACAGCGGTGCGCTGTCCGTCCAGGTCCCCTGCACGATGTAGTTCACCCACTGATCGGCCGTCACGTAGACGTCGTCCGTGAAACCGTGGTTCGCGTTCAACCGGAAGTTCCCGGAGAGCAGGTCGACGTCGCCCGGATTGTCGTCCCGGGTGAGCTCCCAGAGAATGACCTGAAACGCACCCGCCTCCTTCTTGCCCGTCATGGACGTGAGGAACGCGTTCGCCCACAGGATCTCCAACATATCGACCTCGTCCGGCGTCAACGCGAGCCCCGCGTCCGCCAGCGGGATCAGATCCGAATACGTCCGTCCCGACTTTTTCTGTCCCAACGGTTGGTCCACGTCCATGCAGTACGTCAGCAACGGCACGAATCCGTTGCCGTCCTGGTAATCGGCCTCCATCTCGAACATCCCCGTGTACAACGAGCTGAAGCCGTCCTCCTCCTCGATGGCCGCCTTGATCGTCCCTTGCGTGCCCGGATAGAAGACACTCCCCCCATCCGGATCGCGAACGATGATCGACCCTGTCGCCTCGTCGGCGACGAGCAAGACCGATAAGACAGCGGCAAGCAGTAGTGCATGAAGACGCATAGACTGTCCCCCGTTTTGGCTCTCGGCGATGTTCCTGGATGTACGATCGAGCCCTGCGCGAAGCGCCGGCGTTCCCCTCTTACGTGCAATATGTTTGCCGCCGGGTCCAATCGATTTGCATGGGAAGTGGGAGATTTTCCTGAATAGGACAAGGCGAATCATGCTCTGACGAGGTCCCGCCCTTCGATCACCGATAATGCGCGCCGCTCCGCTCGCGAGAACCTCTTGTTGGGAGGAGACAAATCGCCGGGTGACGGCAACAGCACACGCACCGGTGAGGTGGTTTCCCCGGGACTGCAGCCACCGGCGCAAAAGGCAAGCCGGGTCGATCAGGCGGACGGTCCGGGCGTTATCGCCCGCACACGCCGCCCCCGGGTGACATCGATCAGCCAGTCCGCACGTCCCCGGGTCGCCAGCGCAACGGCCGCATTGGGCTTGTCGTTCTCGGCGTACTTGGCCTTGGCCCCTTCCGGCGTCATCCCCCCTGACATGTGTCGGGCGATGATGTCTCCTGCGCAGGCCTCCGGATCAATGTCGATCCAGAAGGAGACGTCGAAGCTCTCGCCCACGCGCCGCCACGGCCCCTCCCGCAACAACACATAATTGCCCTCGACGAGCACGATGTCGACCGTGCTCGGGACGAGCTCGGCATTAGGGACGGGCTCATGGCGGGCGCGATCGTAGACCGGCACGCGGACATCCCCTTCCGATGTCCGAATCCGTTCGAGCGCGTCGGCGAACGCCTCCACGTCGAAGGACGGCGGGGACCCCTTGCGACGACGAAGCGGTATCCTGCTGCCGTCCGGATTGGCGAATTCGCGCCGATCGAGTTCGGCATTCCGCAAGTGCCACCCGTCCATGGCGACCGTCGCCAACGTCGGGCCGGGCGCAGCCGCTCGCCACAACGCTGCCAGAATGCTCACCAACGTCGATTTGCCGCTTCCCGGCACACCGGCGATTCCGGCGAGGATGCGACGCTTCTTGCCTTGCCTCTCTTCCAGCAGGATACGCAGTAGGGGCACGTAGCCCCGCATGAGCTCGTGGGGATCGATCGCTACGGACTGGCGGCGCCCGGCAACGACCAGATTCAGCGTGATCGGATCGGCCGGATGCAGTCCCTGGCTGATCGGATCGGTTCGCTGCGTCGCTCCGGAACGTATCACATCGTGTAGAACGGACAGGATTCTGTCATCCATCACGGAAAGGGTCCCCGGAAGTTCCAGCAAGCAAGCCTCCTGCAATCTGCAGTCCTTCTACGAGGTCCGCCTCGCGGGAGCAAGGGCTCCAGACTTTGCGCTTCCCTGGAGAACGAAATTCGCGAGAATGTGAAACGATCCTGATCATCCGTTGTCCACAGAGGAAGTACAAAGGATGCACGGGAGAGTTGCGCACGCCGTGTCCGAGCCCTCCGGGCCAAGGAGAAGCGGGGCAATGCACGCTGCCGAACCGAAATCGCCCCCGGATACGGACTCTCCCCTTGTCTTTGGATCCTTGCCCCTGGTGGCCGAGATCGAGACCGACCGCTTCTGCGATGAGTGTGGCTACAACCTTCGAACACAGGCCGTTCGGCGCGACACGCAGACCGGACTCCTCCTGGCGCGCTGCCCGGAGTGCGGTCGCTATCACGCTGCCAACCAGGAAACAAGCGCCTCCCGCCCGTGGCTTCGACGCCTAGCCACCATGCTCCTCTCCTGGTGGGTACTGTTCCTTGCCGGCTATGTGGGCATCGCCACGTTGGCGGTCGCGTGCTCCCACTGGCGCAGGCGTTGGTACTACGTTGCGGCGATCACAATCGCCGTCGTGCCTACCGGCTTCATCATCGTGCTTTTGCTTCTCTATGAGGACGGACGCGGGCCGCAATGGGCGTATCCGTTCCTCTACGGACTGCTGGTCGTGCAAGTCCTTGGTGGCGCATTCGGTGCGCTGGTCGGTCGCCCCGTCGCGCGGGGGCTTGTTCGGATGTTCCTCCCGCCGCGAGCGCGACAAGCGCTGGCGTTCCTCTGGACCGCCGACGGGAAGATCCCTCCGACCACAGCCACCGACCGCAAACCGAGCACAGCTCAAGACGCCTGAAGAGAAGCTGGGGGGCCACAACTTCTCTCGTCCTGAACACGGTCGAAGGAGCCGTCGGGGACGCGAATTCCCGCGCTTCAACCCGTGACTCCCTCGCGGAAATGATTGGGCATTCCGACCTGCCGGTACGGTCACCGCATCGCCACGACTGCCCCACATCCGCCCTTACCGATCCCGATACGCAACGCCCGGCAGCCGCCGCGACGTCGCCAGCCCGATCGCGCGGTGCTCCGATCCGTCCTCTTGTTTGCCGCATGCCGTGAAGAAATGATAGAACACCCCGTCGTGCTCCATGACACACGGCTTGTGGCAGTGGATATCGTCGTAGCTGCCGGGCGGGCCCACGTCCATGATCGGGTTGAGCGGACTCTTTCGCCAGTTCAGGAGATCGCTGCTCGTGGCCAGACACTCTCGCGCGTGCTCGCCATCAAAAGCGAAGTAGAACATGTGCCACTCGCCGTTGAGAAACATCACCCAAGGATCGCCGATGATCACGTGATCGCGGTGGATCTTCGGGTCTCCCCTTCGCAAGACCGGGTTGCGCTCATACTCGAACCAGTCGACACGGTTCGGCGAGATGGCCACGCCGATTTGCTCGCAGTTGTCGCGCAAGCCATGGGCATTGTAGAACATCCAGTAGAGGCCGTCGCGCTGCATCACGAACGTCTTATAGAGGATCTCGTCGTTCCACGAGCCCCGCGACCCCACACAATGAATCGGATTCTCCGGCGACTTGTGCCAGGTCTTCAAATCGTCGGACCAGGCCAAGCCGTGCTGGCCGGGCTTGCTCTCGTAGCCCGCGCGCGGAAAGCCGACATAGGTCATGTACGCCCGCTTTCCCTCAAACCAGACGAACGGCCCGCTGAGGCCCCCGTGGTCGAACGTGTCCGGCTTCCCCGGTCCGAGGATCTGCCGACGGTGGCTCCAGTGGATGAGGTCGTCGCTCTCGCACATCGCGATGACCTCGTGAAGCACCTCCTTCTGCTTGGCGATGGCCGTATACGCCATGAGCCACTTCCCGCCGTGACGAAAGACCATCGGGCATTCGACCGCATGGCCGTCGAAGTCGCCCTCCTTCCCAGTCGGCTCCAGCACGAGGTTCGCAAGCTTATAGCGCCGCAGGTACTCAGGCCTGTCGGGCTTGACCACCGCCTCCGCGCCTTCCCCCAGGACAACGCCAACGGACATCACGAGGTACGTCGTCACCGAGCAACACGTCGACATTGCGGTACTCCGGATACGGTCTTGCGCCGACCGGTCTGCCAAGGTTTGCCCCGCGTTCGGCCGGGTGCAGAGGACCGAACGCACTCTCCCGATACGTGGTTCACTCTTCCCCAAAAGCTCCATCGCGAGGGTACAGCCAATCCTTATGCAACGCGAGCACCTTCAGACGGTTCAGGCCACCCACCTTCTTGTCGCCCGCGCAGTAGCTCAGGATGCATCGATCGCCCACGAACGTCATCGAGATGTAGCAGTACCACCCGTTCGGATCGCCTTCGATCACGCGGCTGGGCGACCACGTCTTCCCTTCGTCCTTGCTGATGGCCACACAGAGCGGCGTGCGTCGTCCCTTCGGATAGACGTGCCGACCGGAGTGGTCGTTCCAGACGCAGAGCAGGTCGCCCGTCCACGGCATGCGCTCGATGGTCGCCGGACTGCACGGGGAATACAGTGTCGTCGGCTTCGGCTTGCTCCACGACTCGCCCTTGTCAGCCGACGTGCACGCATACTGACTGCCGTGCGTCGTTCGCATCCACATCCACAGCTCACCGCTCTTGCGCTCGATCAGGCCGGGCTCCTGCAAGACGAGATCGCGGTACGGCGGCGGAGAGACGACGGTCTTGTCGGCGTGCCAGGTCTTTCCCGCATCGTCGGAGTAGAACGTCCGCGGCACGCCCTTGCTCGTCCAGCTCTTTCGCGTTCCGTCCGTGCAGGGATGCAGTGCGGCGGGGAAGATCAGCCGCCCGCTCGCCAGCTGCACCAGCCGATCGTTGTTGACGACGTGGTAGCCGTCCGTCACGCTCGCCCGCACGGGCTCGCCGACCGTCTTGAACTCGTCGGTGCTGCGACGGACGTAGAAGTTGCAGTCGTCCCAGCCGTTCTTGCGGAGATAGCCCAGCAGCAGCTCGCCCGATTTCAGTCGGACGATGCTGACGGACATCACGTTGTCCTTACCCTCATTGGGCACGAGGATCCGGTCGTCGCTCCAGGTCTTGCCGCCATCGGAGCTGATTCGAATGCAGAGGTCGGCCTTCGAGGAATCCGACCCTCCGCTCGTGAAGCGCGTGTAAACCAGCGCAAGCCTGCCGCCGGTTAGCTCGACGACGTCCCCTTCGCTGTTACGCGGGAACTGCTTGCTCGGATCGATCACGAGCAGCGTCTGCAACGCGGGCAATCCGCCGAGCGTCTTCTCGGCGGCGAGACATGCCCCGGCGAACAACGCCAACGAGGAGGTCATCACGGTTAACGTGTTGGGCGAAAGCATTGAAGCACCCTTGTCAGCTAAGAGGTCCTAGGAAACATCGTGCCACTGCTCTGTGAGCAGTGCCGAGTGGTCAACTGACTGCCTTTGAGTACGACTGGTCCCCAAGCTTGCCGCGCCAAAGCCTGGCGGAACCAGTCCGGAGATGGAATCTCAATACCGGACTGCTCGGATCGCTTCACGGAAACCGTCCAGTGCGATACACGGCTCGGCGTTGCAAAGAGGATCGCGATCAGATCTGTGCAGCCGTAGTAGCGCCCGCGAACATCGAACGTGGCCTGTTCCTCCTGCACGTCCTTCAACATCCATCGCTCTCTGCAGTTCCGACCCTCCGCTTCGAACGATTTGTTCAACCGGACCGTGACTTCTTCACACCGCTGGTCCTCAGGCAGGCGGAACCTGCCATAGACCGTAACCTTGTTCCTCGCGAGCTCGAAGCGCTCGATATCGGTCGTCGTTTGCGGGTCTGATGCCAAGATCGTGTGCGATCCCGTGCTGATGCAACCCAAGCAAGCGAGGCACAAAATGCTGCACAGAGACAGCGTGAGCCCCCTCTTCGCTGTGGCCGACGTTGGTCGCATCACCGTCCCCTTGCCTCAGCCCGGACCACGCCCTTCTTCCCGGGGAAACTAGAATCTAGTGTGCCACTGCTCTGTGAGCAGTGCAATCCCGAATCCCCTGAGGCGAATACACGCTGGTACTCTTCACAAATCTTCGACATCCATTCTGAGCGGAACGTCCTCGGCTCCTTCCCAGAAGCGACAACTCGACCAGATCCACTCTCTCGGATCCTCAACCAATCCCTTTCGAGCCGGATTGGCGTGAATGTAGTCCACCACCTCGGCCAAGGATCGCTCTTGCCAGATATTGTGATCAACTGAGTCTCTGCTTGACTCCGGTTGATAAGTTTGGTATATGTTAGGTATTA
>CAZKCX010000242.1:0-9172 GCA_964550865.1 uncultured Planctomycetales bacterium | reverse complement strand
AACTGGTCGATGTAGGTGGCAAAGGATTCGCGGGCCATGGATCTCGGAGCATGTTGAGGACACGACGACCGAAGGGACGCTCGCGCGTTTCGGCGCCGCTTCCGTTTGCGTACTCTAGCGGTCGGGCGTTGGCGCATCAAGCAGTGCGCGAAGACCGCAATGTTCTTACGGTCCCTCCACGCGGATCTCGTAGAGCCGTGCGCCGGCGGTGGGGTCGTGGGCCGCCTCGATGACGAGCCGCAGCCGATCGGCGAGCAGCGGCGGGAAGCGGTGGACACGGTAGCGGCGATAGTTGTCGTGCTCCACGTGCAGATCCCGCCAGTCGTTGCCCTCGGGAATCTGGAGACGATAACGACGCGCGCAGGTCCCGCACGCCCGCTCGAGGTTGTTGACCGGTTGCTCTTGGTATTTCCGCGTGAGCGTATCGAACGTCAAGCGGACCGTGGCCATGCGGACCTCATCGCCGAAGTTCAGTTCCAGCCATTGCGGCAGGTCGGCGTCAGGGGAACTGATCCATAGGTTCGTCGGCCCCCGACCCCAGCGACGCGAGATGCCGTTGACGGCGTTTGTCGCTTCTCCCAGGGGAATCCTCGGCAGGGTCAGCACGCCCAAGACGCCCGGCGACAGCCGTACGCGCTCGCCGTCTTCCGCCGGCTTGCGGCACCAGTCCGCGATTTCGCAAGGCCGATCGTCGAGCATCAGGTGCAGGTCGTCGCTCCCCTCGGCCAGCACCCCCAGCACTTGGTAACTGAGGCGACGGTCGCGCGCCGGCAACGCAATGCCTCGGTCCATCGGCATGGCCAGCCAGTTGCGGAAGTCGGCGGGCACGTTGACGGAGAAGTGTTCGATCGGTTCCCAGATCCTCGGCGACATGCCGCGCTCGAAGAGATGCTGATGGTAGACCCATTCCAGTGGTCCCGGCTTGGGCAGGTACCGTTGCGGCCTCTCACGGCCGGCAAAGACCGTCACCGACATCGGTTGGGCCCGCTTGCTGCGATTCTCGACCCAGAGGTGGAGACCCTCGAGTCGTTCGGGCCAGTCGTAGAAGACGGCCATCGGTCGATCGGCCAGTGGGACCTCGCCGTTCGGATCGAGCTCGTCCAGCCGGCATTCGCTGGAGGCCGTTACGGTGGCGGACGGCGCCAGGTCGTTCGGGTCGTCGTTGAACGCACCGAGGATCGAGCCGTCTTCCCGCAGTACGAGTTGCTGTAGCTCCTCGACGTGGCGCTCGGCGATCTCGGAGGCCGTGCATTCGTGCTCTCGGGCGAGCCAGACGGCCACCGCGGTCGCCTGCGCCAACAGCCCACCGGTCTTGATCATACGGACGCTGCTGATGGCCATGTGCGTGGCGCTGACGAGCCGCCCGCCAAGGTACAGGTTGTCGAAGTCGCGGCTGTAGGTCATGCGGTAGCAGGTGTCGTAGAGCGGCGGTGAGGAGTACATGAAGATGCGGTTGACCCCGTCGGGGCAGGGCTCATGCTGATCGAGGGTGAAACCGCCGTACGCGACGCGGTCGGGCGACGTGTGGGCCATCTCGATGTCGGTTTGCGTGAGAATGGCATCGCCGAGAAAACGCCGTGTCTCCCGCTTGCCGGCCTTCGGGCTCACCCAGACGAGCTCCCAGTGGCGTGCATGGTCGGCGAAGGGCCCGTTCTTGACATGATGCCACAGGGCGTAGGTCTGCTCGAGCAGCCGCTCGTAGATCTCGTGCTCGTGCTCCAAGGGGTCCAGATCGGGCGACCCGCCGACCTCGGTCGCCCAGAGGAAGCAGCAGTCGCCGTCCGGACTCCAGGAGGACGGCCTGGATTTCCACAGCCACGTCGGGGTTCCCCTGGGCGGGACAAAGGGCACGTCGTGATTCGTCGAACGGACCAGGGCCGTCATGCTCACGCCGGCAACGATCGTGTCGGGTTCCTCCGGCGCGCTGCGCTCTCCGTGCTCCCGCCGCGCCTCACGGCCGTAGCGGTACGTCGCGCCGGCGTCGAAGGCGAGCTGGCCGTCGCCGCTGGCGTCCAGTACGGCATGGCTGACGCGAATTCTCAGCGACCGGCATCGCGCGAGATCGTCCACAAGGACGCCGACGACGCGTCGGCCCTCGGTGAGGGCCTTCCGGACGAGATGCTGGCGCAGGACCCGCACGCCCGCCTCGGCGAGCTTCTCGGCCCAGATTCCCTCGGGCAAGCGGCAGATGTTGTAGTGGTGCCCGGTCGTGAGGTTCTTCGCGCCCCGCCAGGCGATCTCTTCCTCCATCTCCAGGACGATGCCGGTCTCGGCCGCGTAGTCGTGGTAGATGTGCGCCCCACCCCAATGAATGCCGAGGTTCGGACCGCTGTTGCCGCCGAGAACCGCATCCTTCTCGACCAGTGTTGTGTCCAGGCCGAGTCTTCCGGCCTGGATGGCGGCGGCCATCCCCGCGACGCCGGCCCCCACGACGAGGAATTCGCAGTCGAGCTCTTCGTGAATCTCGTATTCGCACACACCTTGGGGCATGACGACGTCCTGGGGTGGTGTCGAAGGGTTCGCGCGGCTCAGGGCGTGGTCTCGGTCTTCGTGCCGAGGTCCTCCACCTGGGCCGGCGCGGGTTCGATGTCGGGCGGTCCCGGACGCGAGTAGTAGCCGGCCAGAAGCCACCCGACGGTGAACCCCACGGTCGCCCCGACGACAAACGCGAGGATGACCCAGTAGCTGGCCACGCCCACCGATTCGGTCACCGGCTCGGCGATGTAGCTCTCCAAGTCCACATCGTCCGAAAGGTCCTCCGCCAGCGCGGACGGAGGGGGTTCCCAGTGGGCCGAGACACCGCCGGAGGTCCGGGCGGCTCCGTCCGGCAAGACGACCGTCGATTCATGCGGCACGTCGATCTCGGTGGCACACTTTGGGCACGTTCGCATCTGACCGGCGAATTGGGCCTCGATGGCGAGCAGGCCCTTGCAGCCCGGGCAGCGGAGGATGATCTTGTCCACGGGTTGGGCGGCGTCCGAGCTCTTCCCGGTCTTGGCGCCTCGGGATGCGTCGTCCGAATCGAGCCGACCGAGCATCTGGTCGAGGCTCTTGGAGAAGCCGGCGTCGTCCGGGGGCCCCGTCGGCTCATCGGCAAGGGCGTACTCACGATCTTCGTCTGAAGGACCTTCGCCCTGACCGCTCGCGGCCGGTTCGCCCGGGCGCTCCTCCTCGACCGGGATGGCCAGGACGTACCCCTCCTCATCCGTCTCGACGCCGTCGGGAGGGGGCTTCGTCTGGGAGGCCTCACCCGCCTCCGTGTAGCTTGCCGCCTGCTCCTCGGGGGACTTCTCGAGCGTGAACCCCATGGACTTCAATTCGTCCTCGGGGATGACCCGCGCGGTGGGAGGCGGTTCGCCCTCGGGCACGTTCGACGCCTGCTCGAGGCTCGGCATCTTCAGGGCGACGCCACAGACGGGACACTGTCCGAACTGGTCCGCAAGGCCGTCGTCCACCCCCAGTTTCTTTCGGCAGTTGCCGCAGGTAATCAACATGCCGTCTGCCCTCGCCGTCTTGCCTTGGTCGTTTGCTAGCCGTGCCGGGCGGCGATCGGCATCCGTCGCCCCGTCCCAAAGGCACGGCTGGTGATCTTCAGCGCCGGTGCCGCCTGCTTCCGCTTGTATTCATTTCGATCGACCATCCGGATCACGTCGGCCACTAAGGTGGCATCGAAACCTGCCTGGACGATTTCGTCAAGCGACTCTTCCTGCTCGACGTACCGCCGGAGGATGGCGTCGAGCAATTCGTACGGGGGCAGTGAGTCCTGATCGACCTGGTTCGGCCGGAGCTCCGCGGACGGCGGTTTGGTGATCGTCGCCTCGGGGATGACCTCGCGTCCCGCACGGTCGTTGATCCGTCGGGCGAGCTCGTAGACCAGCATCTTGGGGACGTCCCCGATCACCGCCAACCCCCCGCACATGTCGCCGTACAGCGTGCAGTACCCGACCGATAACTCGCTCTTGTTGCCGGTGGCCAGCACCAATCGGCCGAACTTGTTGGAAATCGCCATTACGACGTCTCCCCGGATGCGGGCCTGGAGGTTCTCCTCGGCCACATCCGGCTCGCGGCCGGCAAAGACCTCGGCAAGCGCGTTTTCGAAGGCCGTGTGCATCTCGCCGATCGGGACGACCTGGAAGTCGATCCCCAGGTTTTCGGCCACCACGCGAGCGTCCCGGACGCTGCCCTCGCTGCTGTATCGGCTGGGCATGGCCACGCCGTAGACGGCGTCTTGTCCCAGCCCGGCCGTCGCGATGGCGGCGGTGACGGCCGAGTCGATTCCCCCGGACAGACCGATCACCACCTCGTTGAATCCACACTTGCGGACGTAGTCCCGCGTGCCCAGCACCAGGGCGTCGTGGACGCTATCGATGTTGGAGGGATACGGCTCGATGCGCATCTCGTCGGGCTCGTCGACGTCGACGAGCAGCAGGTCCTCCGCAAAGGCCTTCGCCTGGGCGACTACCTCGCCCGACGCGTTGATGACCATGCTTGCTCCGTCGAAGACCAGCTCGTCGTTTCCGCCTACCTGGTTGACGAAGAGCAAGGGGCGTTGGGCCTCGCGAGCGTGCTTCGTGAAGAGCCGGCGGCGCAGGTCGTGCTTCTCGACCGTGTACGGGGAGGCGGAGATATTCACGATCATGTCCGCCTCCGCGAGCGGCGCGAGGGGGTTTCCGTGGTACAGCTCGCGCCCGAGGACCTCCTGGACATTCCAGAGGTCTTCGCAGATACTCACGCCGAACCTCGCGGTGCGTCCGCCGGAGGTCACCGTCGCCATACCCGCATCCGGGTGGGGCTCGAAGTACCGCGACTCATCGAAGACGTCGTACGTAGGCAGAAGCGACTTGTGATGCACGCTGGCGATGCGTCCCTCCTGACACAACGCAGCCGAGTTCCGTAGCGGCCGACCCCGCGACAGCTCGTTCTCCTGGGCGAAACCGATCAATGCGGCGATACCCGTGCAGCGCTCGGCGATCTTGTGGACGGCTTCGATGCTGTCCTGAACGAATCGCGGCTTGAGCAAGAAGTCCTTCGGCGGATAGCCCAGGATGGCCAACTCGGGAAAGACGACAAGATCCGCCCCTTGCTCCTCGGCGCGCTCGATGTGCTCGATGATTCGCGCGCTATTGCCCGTGAGGTCACCCACCAGGGGATTGATCTGTGCCGCCGCAACCTTCATGCCAGCTCACCGATGATGTCGGCAGTTCGAGCCAGTGTCGCACCGGCCCCCGTCATCTCCTCCAAAGCCCGCTGTCCCGTCTCCTCCGAGACGGGCCGGATCGCATCTTCCACCACCACGACGCGCCTGTCTCGCTTCAAGAGCCCCAGCACGGAATCGCGGACGCAGTACTCGGTCGCCACGCCGAATACGATGAACTGCGTGATGTCGACGTGCTCCAGCAGCCCTGTGGCCGCGGGGTTGGACCACAGGCTGAACGTGGTCTTCGTGAAGATGATCTGGTCGTTCGATTCGAGCACGTTCCGCCAATTCGACACCTGGCTTCCAGGCTCGATCGTGATCCGCCGCTCGAGCAGCGTTTCGGGTAGCTTCTCTTGACCCCGAGTGCCGCGTAGACAGTGCGGCGGGAAGTCCGCGAATTCCGGGTCCCCCTTGGGGTGATCGTCCGCGGAGCTCAGAACGGGTACGGCGGCCCGTGCGGCGGCTTGCATGAGCGAGTGAAGGTTCGGAACGATGTGCTCGGCTCCGGGCACGTAGAGTGCTCCGCTTGGCTCGATGAAGTCGCGCTGCGTATCGATGTCGATCCAGATTCGGGGATAAACAACCATGCAAGTCGCTCCCTGGGGGATGATTGTAGCCCCTAGGGCATCTAAGCAAAAGGCGTCCAGCGGGGTCTTCCCACAGAGGCGGAAGGTCGTCGTTGCCGCGCACACTCGTGGGCGGATTCCTGTACGGACGGGCGATACCGGGTGGATTGGGCGGGCCGCGAGCCGGGTCCATGGGTCGACGCGGTTTTTCGCTTTGGACGGGAAGCACATTGACGGCATCGACGCGGGCCGTATACTGGCGAGGGCACATCGGTTGAAAGGGGCGAACGCGCGGGTTTGGCCCCTCCTGGAAGACGTCGATCGTGCGGAATCAACTCATTGGGTTCAAGGAGTCTGGCCGTTCTGAAGGGAGATACTGAGATGATCAAGGCATTATGGCGGACGGTGCTGTGTGGAGCGCTCTTGGTGACGGCGGTCGGTTGCCAACAACCCTTGAAGGTCGGCGCGACTGCTCCCGATTTCACCGGTATGACGGATGAGGGACGGGAGTTCCAGCTCAGCAAAAACATGGGTGAGGAAGGGGCCGTCATCTACTTCTATCCGAAGGACGAGACCCCCGGCTGCATCACCCAGGCCTGTGCGTTCCGAGACCGGCTCGGAAAGCTCGCCGACAAGGGCTATACGGTCATCGGCATCAGTCTTGACTCGGTGGACTCGCACAAGACGTTCAAGGCCAAGTACAAGCTTCCGTTTACGCTGATCAGCGATCCCCAAGGGGATATTGCCAAGAAATTCGGCGTGCCTCTCGAGCGAAAGGAGCTAGGCGGCGAACCCGTTCTTCTCGCCCAGCGCCAGACCTTCATCCTTGACGAAAACCGAAATGTGGAAAACCACTTCACCGTCGAGGATCCCGAAGAGCAAGTCCGACAGACGTTCCAAGCGCTGGAGGTGCCGTACTGACGGCACCTGTTCCCGATTCGGACGCGAAAGCATCCAAGCCCTGCATGCGCGGACGGACGAGACGGTTTTTGCATCGTCTCACCGCGAGTTTTCTTCCGTTCTCGCAGGCAGGGTTTTGCTTGCGCGCGACGGTTTGAGCCGGGCGGCGGAAGGCCGCGCATTGGCTTGCTGTGCCCGAGGCGCCTCGCAGATCACCCGCAACACCGGCGCGACCGAAGGTCGTCGAGCTGGTAGCCCGCAACCGCAATCGTGAAGTCGACCTCTCGCGAGGCGCGCTTGCTCCTGCGGGTTCGGAGCCAGAACCACGCCGCGCCGCAGGCCGAAAGGACCAGAAGCGCGTGGGATCCGATCAGGGCCGCCGGATGCCGTGCCAGCCAGGCCAGCGCAACACCCACCACGGCCGTCGTCAGCAGTGCGAGGCAAAGGAAGGCCCGTTTCCGGTAGTGGCGAGTTGTCCGGCTCATCGCGCCCCGGGAACCACGGACGGGTGACCTACGTGGCGTTCTCCCCTTCCGCAAATCCGTAGTGTAGTCCGTGAGCTTCAGAACCGATCGCGCCATACCAGGGCCTCCTTTTCCGTGCTGGGCGTCAAGAGACAGGACGGCCTTCGGGACCGCGCCTACGAGCCCTTCGCCCGTCCGACCGCGTCCTTGGGTCGGGCTTCGCCGAACGTCCGCCTGGTCCCACGGCTTGCGTGCGAATGCATCGCGGAGTTGGAAGCCGCGGGCCGTATGTTGTACGACGTTTCGTGCCCTACCGGAGAGAGGGATGTGGCTCGTTCCCGGGCGGTGCCGCCGCAACCGAGTTCTGGCCCTTTCGCCCGTCCGCCACGGTGCGCGTTTCGGGCGAGACCGTGACGAGCATGGGTTCACTCCGATGGGCGCCGGATTCGTCTCGGATCGTCAAGCCGGCCAGATACGTCCCCGGGCGGGTGTAGACATGCGTCGCCCGCAGGCCGTGCGCTTGCGATCCGTCGCCGAATTCCCATTTCGCGCCGAGGGCCTGTCCGCCCTCGGCATCGCGTGAGGCGCTTGCGTCAAAGACGACACGGCGGCCTACGACGCTCGTCCTTGGCCCTCGAGCGACAGCCAAAGGCAGGCGCGCGTTGGTTTGCGAGGCCTGCGGCTCGTTGGCCTGTCGGAGCGAGAGCGGAATGGAGATCGGTTCCTGCCGTTCGTCCGATCCGCGTGCCTGGGCCACGGCTTGGCGCGCGGCGCTCAAGGCCGCCGCGGAGAGGACGTCGCCCACGGTACGCCGCGTGGGTCCGAAGTGGATCTGCCCCAGGTCGCGGAGGGCCTGGCTGAGCCGGTCCCGATGCCGCCCGCGGCCCTCGGCGATCGCGACAGCGGCATCGCCAATCCGGCGACACGCACAAAGCACGCGCTCGCCTTCGCTCGCCACACCGCAGGCATGCCAGCCTACCGCACGATCGAACCGTGGATCAGGGAGGTGGCCTGCGCGTGCGTCGTTCCAGGTGAGTTCCGCAAGCCAGCAGATCTGTGGGATCTCGGCCTCGACAGCCTCCGCCTGAGCCCGCTCGCCGATCGGGGCGGCCAGACCGAGTCCGCCTTCGCCGGTTCCGTGCACTGCCTGGGCCCACAGGCCAAGCTGACGTTCGGCCTGGGACCAACGCGCGAACGGAACGAGGACGGTCTCTTCCGAACGCGGCGGCCGGCCGGCATGGCCGATCTGCTCCAGCCCTCGTTGGAGGCCCTGCCTCCACACGTCTTGGGTTTGCACGCCGTCGCGATACCACCCACCGCGCGGGTTCGTGGGATGGTCCGGCATGAGGATCACCTCCGCCGGCAGGGTTTCCAGCACCTGTGTAGGCATGCCATGGCGCATCGCCCACAGGAGGGGACGCTTGCGCGTCCGGTTGGATACCTTTTCGATGAGTTCGGTGTGGAAGTCCGCGTAGGCCTCGATGTCCTTCGCGGCGCCGCGTCCGCCCAGGTGGATCAACTCGCCGGTGCCGAGGTGTCGGCTCAGGTCGCCGGCCATCCGCGCGAGCAGCTGAGCCGTTCCCAGCTTGTCTAAGTCGATTCGGCCGTCGTGAAGGTAGTGCCGGGTTACGGGATGCGACCGCCAGTGCTGGACCTGAGACCAGGAATCCAACACGGGGGTGATCGATACGCCGAAGGCCTTGGCGAATTCCCTCAGTTCGTGCTGCTGGCCGACCGTGAGGGCCTCCAACCGCCAATACCCTGCCAGCGAGGGCAACTCCGCGCCATTGCCGGGCTCCAAGAGCAGCTGGTTGAGCTTGAAGCGGGCCATCTCGGCGATGAGGAACTTGATCTGGCCGCACGTGGGCCGGACTTCCTCGCTGCCCGGTCGGCCGGCGAGTCGAAGATGAACACCCCGGAAGCGCATCTCGGGCCAGTCTCGGATCTCGCACCCGTAGACGATCTCGTCCGGTGTCGTGAGTTGTGTCAGCCCCAAATGTGGGGGCTCCGTTCAGCGTGATGGGTCCTAATTAGAACGAGTTTTC
>CAZKCX010000241.1:0-9197 GCA_964550865.1 uncultured Planctomycetales bacterium | reverse complement strand
CGCAAGCCGCCTTCGGCTGGGGAGACCCCATGTGGCACAGCCGCCCTCGGCTGGGGACGTCCGTACCACATTGAACCCCCCCTTCCTGCGAACAGCTCGGTTAGCGCCACGTCTTCGTCACACAAAGGGCCGCTCGTTGCCAAGCTCAGACTGCCAGCGATCACGCAGCGGCAAGGCACTGCATCTCGGAGGATCGGCCGGGCTCACCTGGGCCAGACCAAGTAGGTCTGTCGGTCGGAGGACCACTCGCGTCGGACGAGGCCACCTCCCTCCAGGAAGTGCATCGCCTCGGCAATGTCGTCGACGTCCATGCCCATGCTTTGGCCGATCTCGGATTGGCCCAGGGGGCGCCCGGTCTGCCTCAGCATGGCCAATATTTCCGCCTCCATCGGGCCGAGCTGCCTGCGCTCGCTCCGCGACAGACCGTCACTCTGTCGTAGTCGTAAGTAGACAAAGCCGGTGACCACGAGCACCAGCAGAATGAAACCGGCGACGATGAACCATCCCCACCCGAGGTGCGCCGCGCTGTGTCCGCGATGGAACATGGACATGAGCATGCTAGTCCTGCCTTGTCGAATAGTGCGACTATGGACAGCGTTTTCGCACGTCACGGTCGCTGCTCAAGCCGCGGCATTCCTGCCGCGCGCCCGCGCCGGATGAATCCGGCGGCTCGACTCAGCTCGCCACAAGCGGCTCGGGCGGGTAGTCCGGACAGTCCTGGAATTCAATCCTAGCACTACAGCGCAAGGTCGACGAGACTGCCGACCTGATCCTCGTCTTCCGAAGCGCCAGACAGGCTGCCCATCTCGCAAAGCCACTACCTTGCGCTGTAGTGCTAGGTTCGCCTGGGTTTCTCCGTACAGGGATGCCCCTTCACGTTGCCGTGGCACTTGCGGATCTGCTCGGGTGAGCATTTCTCCGGCTTGCCCTTGAGCTTCTCCGGCTTCCGGCAGCCCTTCTTCTTGTCGCGGTCGGACATCGTCTGGTCCTCCTTCGTGATGGTCTCCTCGTCAGGACTTACGAGTCTGACATTTTGAGTCTGGCTGTTTGGCGCATTGGCACGCTTGGCTCGATCCCGTGGTGAGGAGTTCATCGATCTGTTTTCGCCACCTGGCGAGCGTCTTTTCGTTCAGGCGGTAGTGCACGTAGTAGCCGCGCTTCTCATCGATCACCAGCCCCGCATCCCGCATGACGCGCAAGTGTTGGGACACGGCACCGGCCGTGACCTTGAGGCGTTTGGCCAGCGCGTTCACGCACAAGCTCCGGTCCTTCAGGAGCCGGATGATCTCCACCCGCGCCCCGACGGAGAGCACCTTGCTCATGCGGGCGAGTTGTTCGGCGCTTTTCGACGGCATTATTTTAGTCTCCGCTAGGATACTAAACGAATGATGCTCCCCCGTCAAGCTCCGGGGCTGCGGCGCTCCGTCGGGGGGGGTTGTATGACGTTCTGGGCGGGCAGGCCCGAAGGGCCTGAGGAGTGTGGCCACGGGTGGTTCACCCTGTCTTGGACCCTGAGGCTCAGACCGAAGGGAGGCTGGAGGCTATTGGCGATTGACCGGGCCCTTCCGGAAAGGGGCTGTCGGCCGGATGGGCGTTCCCGTAGCACGGGCGTCTCGCCCGTGAGTTCACCTGCTGTGGATCGCACCGCGGGAACTCATGGGCAAGATGCCCATGCTACGTCACGGGCCGCGGTGATACGGCTTCATGATGGTCCGACGCCCCTGCGAGGCGACCAGCACGCACGAGCCTTTCCTGCTGCCGACGGATGGTCCCGCGAGCACCCCCACCCAATCCGTCATGCACCGTTCCGCGGGGCGCGCGGCATGGTGGCCTTGAACGTCGCCGGTCTTGCGGGTATAGCCATAGGCATGACTGCTTCCATGAATCGTCGTTGTTTTCTTCGAATGACAGCGCTGGGCGCCGGCGGGCTCGCAATGCGGGCTTCGTCCTCCCATGGTTCCGAGTATACCGATCACCTCGTCGACGAGTTCGCCGGCATGAAGAAGCGCGTCGGGCTGATCGGCAGCGGGTGGTACGGCAAATGCGACCTCTGGCGGCTGGTGCAGATCGCTCCGGTGGAGATCGTGTCGATCTGTGACGTGGACCGGCGGTTGCTTGCCGAAGCGGCCGAGCTGGCGGCCGCCCGCCAGCTCTCGAAGAAGCGACCGCGCACGTACTCCGATTACCGCAAGATGCTCAAGGAGAAGGACCTGGACATCGTGCTGATCGCGACACCCGATCATTGGCACGCCCTGCCCATGATCGAGGCGGTTCGGGCGGGGGCCGATGTCTACGTGCAGAAGCCAACGAGCGTGGACGTGGTCGAGAGCCAGGCCATGCTCGCGGCCGCTCGAAAGCACCGTCGGGTCGTGCAGGTGGGCACGCAGCGTCGCAGCACCCCGCACCTGATTGAGGCCCGCGACCGCATTATCCGCGAGCGGAAGCTGGGCAGCGTCTCACACGTCGAGATCTGCTGCTACTACCGGATGGGCGGGCGATTCAACCCGCCCCAACAAGATCCGCCGGAATCCCTCGACTACGACATGTGGACCGGCCCGGCGCCGATGCGGCCCTTCTACAAGGGCAAGCATCCTCGAGGCTGGCGGGCCTACATGGAGTACGGCAACGGGATCATCGGCGACATGGGCATCCACATGCTGGATATGGTGCGTTGGATGCTGGGGCTGGGCTGGCCGAAGCGAATTACCTCGGCCGGCGGCATCCTGGTGCACAAGGACAGCCGGTCCAACAGGCCCGATACCCAGACGGCGATCTTCGACTACGACAAGCTCCAGATGGTGTGGACCCACCGCACGTGGGGCGACCCGGCCGACCCCGAGTATCCCTGGAGCGCGACGCTGTACGGCGACAAGGGCACGCTCAAGGCCAGCATATTCAAGTACGACTATTACCCCCGGGGCAAGAAGGAGCCGGCCGCCTCGGGCACGCCGCTCTACGAATACGACAAGTATCCGGAAGACAAGACGGAGAAGGGCCTCGAGCAGCACTGTGCCTCGGCCATTCGTTGGCACATGAAGGACTTTCTCCGCAACATCGCCTCGCGTGGCCGGCCGGTGGCGGACATCGAAGAGGGCTGCATCTCGAGCATCTGCTGCATCCTTGCCAACCTGTCTCTGCAGTTGGGTCGGACGCTGGCATACGACCCGGCCAAAGGCATCGTCCCCGGTGACGATGAGGCCAACCGCCACCTCCGTCGGGCCTATCGGGCGCCGTGGATTCATCCGGAGCCGGACAAGGTCTGAGGCCGGGACGAACGGCGGACCGCCGGCCTCGGCGACGTGTTTGCGGCGCGATGTGCGTGGTAGCCCCCCTACCGTTCCTGGCAGGCGCCCGTCCGCTCTTGCCAGGCCTTCTGGATCTCCTCCAGCGTGCGTCCCTTTGTTTCCGGTAGGAGCAGCAACGTGGCCGGTATCGCCGGGAAGACCAGCGCGGCGTAGAGCCAGAAGGTGGGCGCCGGCCCGAGTCCCTCGAGCAACGTCGGGAAGGTCTGGGCCACGGCCAAACAACCGACCCAGATCGTCAACGTGCCGACCGACATGGCCCGGCCGCGGATCCTCGTCGGGAAGATCTCGGAAATCACGATCCAGGGTAAGGGCCCTAAGGAGAAGGCGAAGCAGGCGATGAAGAGCAGGATGGGCGTCAGGACGAGCCAGCCCGTCTTCACCTCGAAGGCGAACATCAGCCCGATCCAGACGAGCGACAGGACCAGGCCGGCCGTGCCGAAGAGGATGAGCGGCCGTCGTCCGAAGCGATCGACGGTGGAGACCGCCACGACAGTGAACAGCATGTTCACGATCCCCACGATGACCTGTCCGCCGAGTGACTCGCTGAGCTGGAATCCCGCTTTCTCGAGCAGGTCAGGTCCGTAGTAGATGATCGCATTGATCCCGGAGACCTGTGAGAATAGCGGCAGGAGGATGCCAATCAGCAGCGCGCGGCGATAGGCGCGCGTCCATAGCTCCCGAAGCGTGCCTTCCTCTTGGGCCAGGACCTGCTTGATCTCGGTCGTCTCGCGCTCCGCCTCTTCGGCTCCGCAGACGCGCACGAGGATCCGCCTCGCCTTGTCTTCCTCACCGTGCTGAAAGAGCCAGCGGGGGCTCTCGGGCACGGCGGCAAGCAGCAGCAGGAAGACTGTCGCGGGGATCGCCTCGGCCCCGAACATCCCCCGCCAGGGCTCGGCCACGAGGACCCACTCGAACAGGCCTCCGGTCGCTGCCTCGCTGGCGGATTGGCCCAGGGCGACGATGGCCGCGTTGGAGAAGTAGGCCACCAGGATCCCCACCGTGATCGCCAACTGGTACAAGGCCACCAGGGCGCCGCGGATCGACGCCGGGCTGATCTCGGCGATGTACAACGGCGAGAGCATCGAGGCGATACCGACGCCAAGGCCCCCGACCCAGCGCGCGGCAATCAAGGTGGGCACGTGGCGGGGAAGCGCCGAGCCGATCGCCGAGCTCAGGAACAACGCGGCGGCGAGCATGAGGACCCTGCGTCGCCCAAAGCGATCGCTCAGCCAGCCGGCCGCACCCGCGCCGCAGATGCACCCGATCAGGGCGGCGCTGACGACGTAGCCTTTGGTCCAAGCGCTAAGGGCGAACTGGTCTTCCAGAAAGCCGATGCAGCCGGAGATGACGGCCGTATCGAACCCGAAGAGAAACCCGCCCAAGGCTGCGACGACACAAGCGGCCGCCAGGTAGAGTCGACTCCTGCTGGGGGATGCTACGCTATGCATGGCGAGTTTCCTTCCGACCTGCCGGAACGGCCGGAGCATCCGCGATCATGAGGGCCGAAGCAAGACGGCCGTCTCGAGACAATACCAAGACCGTGGTCTCGTCCCCGCAGGGGGCGTCTGCTTCGGCCCAAGCCCCGAACGGGGGTTGGTCTGCTTGCGGCAAAGATCGAACAGTGCGGCGCGGCCGCCTCCAGGCTTCCCTACGCTTCGGCGTGACAAGCCCGGCCGTGAACCGTCGAAAGGCCCCAGCCGAGGGCGGCCGGGCCACAGAAGGCAAGGTTGTTCGACTGTTCAGACGCTGTTGCGAACGCCTTAGTCTTGAGCGAATACGCCGGTGGCGCGGGTCGTCCTGTTGCGGTCCGGGCCGGCCTCGATGACCAACGTACCGATCGACACCGGGCCGTTCTTCCGCGTGGCGGGGGCGATCTTCACATGACTCCAAGGTCCCCCGTTCCCGCGGTGCGGATGCTGATCCGTCAGGCGTTTGCCGCTGTACTCCACGTCGTAGCGAAAGAGCTCGAGCTTCAGGCGATCGGGCCAGACGCTGCCGCGAAGGTAGTTGAGATCGGTCTGCGTGCCCCACAGCGCCCCATGCACGATCTGCCAGATGCCGTCTCGTTTGGTGACGGTGATGCGATGGTGCTCGCCGCAGAAGTAGGCGTCGACCTCGTGGGCGACCATCGTCTTCCAGAAAGCGGTGTCGGTCCCGCCCTCGAGCATATTGGCGCTCGAGTTCTTGCTCTTGACCGGCCCGACGACGGGCACGTGGCCCTGGACGATAACGAACTGCTTGTCACGGTATCGCTGGAGCTCGGCCTTGAGCCACTCGAGCTGCTTGCCGGAGACGGTCATGCTCATTCGGTTGCCGGCATCCTCGAAGGTATCGACCGAGATGACCGCGAGGTTCTCTTTGGCGAACGAATAGGCGAGCCCCTTTTTGTGTGCAGGGCCGTTGCGCGGCATGCCGAGGATCGACGCGAACTGCTCGGCGAACACCGGCGCCAGGTGCATCTTGCGAAGGCCCTGGTCGTCCCCGTACTCGTGGTCGCCGGGGGCGATGTAGACGTCGATGCCCTGGTCTTCAAACCGCTTCTTGAATCCGCCCCAGTACTGCTGGGTCATGCGCCGAACCTCGTCCGCATCGGTCCACCACCGCGCGTCCATGATGTCGCCGACGATGAGGCTGAACGCGGGGCCCTCCCTCTTCATGCGCTTCAGAAACCAATCGACCGCCTTCTCCCAACCGGGCTGCGGATACTTGATGTTCCAGTTGAACAGGTCGGGGAAGCTAGTGAAGTGGAAGGTCGCATCGTCCGTCGAAGCGGGCGACGCGGATGATTGGGCCGCGAATGCGAACTTGGGTACCGTCGCGAATGCCACCGCGATCACGATGCTC
This sequence comes from uncultured Planctomycetales bacterium, assembly GCA_964550865.1. GTDB lineage: Bacteria > Planctomycetota > Phycisphaerae > UBA1845 > JAFGLZ01 > JAFGLZ01. The sequence goes on along the minus strand of CAZKCX010000241.1, from coordinate 3,048 downwards.
ATCCCGAGTGTCCACCGATTCATCGTCATGCTCCTCCCATTGTGCAAGCTTTGTTGATCATAGTTCTTCGAGCTCCTTGGGGACGGTCAGTAGCACTGTCGATCCTTGGAGCGAGGGTCGTCCACGACCTCGCCGCTGTGCCATATGCCGTTGATGCTCTGCAGGCGATAGGGTCGGCTGGCGTCGTAAAACTTCTTCGTGGCGTTCACGCGGTTCACCATGACGCCCGGGCGATTCAGGGTCAACTCTTCCTTGGTCAGGCCGTCCGGTGTGATAAACCGGCTCTGCCAACTGTGCGGGGCAGAGGAGTTGTTCAGTGAGATGTACATGTTGTTGGTGGCGGCGCGGGCCTGGGCGGTCGGCGGCATGATTTTCGGGTGGATGGCCCCCTTCTTCTGACGAGCATTGTGAAAGGAGTGGAACATCATGCGGACGCCCCGCTTGCAGTACTGGCGGTACAGCTCCGGGAAGCGAATGTCGTAACAAATCAGCAGGCCGCACCGGACGCCGTTGATCTCGAAGACGCCGAAATGGTCGCCCGGTGAGTAGTGCCGCAGATCGCGCGTCGTGCAGAAGCGTTTGTCGTACCGTTCGACGACGCGCCCGTTCGGGTCGATCACGTAGAGGGAGTTGTGCGGCTTGTGATCGCCGGTCAGGGCATGGGCGCTGCCGAGGATCACCCACACCCGTAATTCCTTGGCCAGCCCGAGAATGGACTCCAGCTCGGCCCGCTGCTGAGCCCAGTCGAAATCCTTCATGTCCTTCCGATCCACACCGGCGTAGCCGGACAGCGCCACCTCGGAGAAGTGCACGACGTTTGCCCCACGACTCTGGGCCTCCCGCATCTGCCGGCGAATCCACGCCGCGTTTTCCGTGACGTTTCCGCTTACGGGGAACTGACAGGTTGCGACGTCGATCACGCCCTCGGGTCGGTCCGTGGAACGGCCCGTTTTGCCCCCCTTCGTCTCGCCCGCGAGTGGGGCGCTCGGAAGCGCCACGAGCAATCCGAACACGGCGACCGCGGCCTTTGCCGTCGCCGGCTGCATCATCCGCACGAAGCCTCTCATCGTTCCACCTTTCACCGCAGCTTCGGAACCTCACCGTCGCCTGTGGGCTTGCCTTGGAGCAACCACGACAGGTTGAAGCGGGCGATCTTGCCGGACTCGCCGGGGCCCTTCTCGTAGAGCAGGAAGATCCAACCCTCGCTGGGCGTCCCGGGACGTCCGGCGGCGAGCGACGAGTAGCCGCCGGCCTCGGCGTCGACGAGCCGCTTGACGGGCCACGTCTTGCCGCCGTCGAAGCTGGCCCAGACGGTGGCTCGCTCGCGGGCGGGTCGCGGCGTGTCGATGTTGCTGAAGATCAGGATGTCCCTGCCGGCCACCGGCAATCGGACCAGCCCGCCCATGCAACCGTACGCGCGATCTTGTCGGCCGTCCGGCAAGACCTCGACGACGGCCCAGTCCTTCCACGTCTCGCCGCCGTCGTCGCTATAGGCGCACCGACGCCGCGTCGGACGCTTGGCCTTGGGATAGTGAACGCGCGAGTTGTAGTACAACCGCCCGTCGGAGAGCTCGCAGAGCGTCCCCTCGCCGGTGCCCTTCTCGGGGAACGGCTTGCTCGGCTTCCAGGTCTTCCCATGGTCGTCGCTGTAGATGGCCGTATTGTAGCCGAGCCGTGCTTCGGACGTTTCGTTGTACACGCGGGCCGGTCGGATCAGGCGTCCGGCGTGTTTGCCGTGGCGGAGCGTGATGCCGTGCTCGGCCATATGGAGCGACGGGACATGCCCGCGCACATCCTGGGTGAACACGGCCTCGACGACCTTCCATGTCTGGCCGTTGTCCGGGCTGCGATAGACGGTCCGCGGGGTGGTCGACGTGTCGCGCTTGGGGTGTGAGGGATGCACGAAGACGAAGATTTGGCCGGTGGTCTCGTCGACCGTCACGCCGCCGCCGTGGATGCCCTTACCCAGCGTTTGTTGCGGCGTCCACGTCTTGCCGGCGTCTGTGCTGCGGCGGACCTTCATGCTCTTGCTTCCCCACGTGGCAACCACGGTGCCGTCGACGGCGACGACGACGTTCGGCATCCGCTCGCCGTCGAACAGGGTCTGTTTCTCGCAGATGGGTTTGCCCAGGAACGGATTGAGCGGACCTTCGAACTCCCTCGCCCGAGACGCCGTTACGGCGTCGACGGAGCAGGTCAACAAGGCACAAACGCACAGCGGAATCCAACTCGTCGTTCTCATCGTGCTTTCCTCACATGACACCGTCTGCCCCAAACTGCTTTCAGGAGGAGTTGACCGGTGCGCCAAAAGGACCTCTCTGTATGTGGCCATGTGGCCCAGCCGCCCCGGCTGGGTTACCTAGTACTGCATTTCAGAAGTATCGCGATTACCTGCCCGAGCCGCTTGTGGCGAGCTGAGTCGAGCCGCCGGATTCATCCGGCGCGGCCGCGCGGCATGAATGCCGCGGCTCGAGCAGCAACCGTAGCATGCGTTGCCCTGTCCATAGTCGCACCACTTGTGAAACGCGGTACTAGGGCTTCGGCCACGGGGGACACGAATTCGTGCGGGGAATTCGTGTCCCCCACCGCTGAAGCGGTGGGCCACCCAGAGACCGTTGGGCCAACCAGAGACCGATGGGCCACCCAGAGACCGATGGGCCAACCAGAGCGGCATCACGCTTGATGCACCGATCCATCCTTGTCCAAAGCAACTTCCTACCGAAGGCCGATCGCAGACACCGCACCGTTCTTCCTTCTTCCGCCTTCTTCCGCCTTCTTCCGCCTTCTTCCGGCACCTACGCCAGCGGCGCGTACTGCGGAACCTTCATCAGCTCACCGTCCTTCAGTGCGGATTGGTGCGCGACGACGCCGCAGACGGTCATGTTCAAAGACCACGAGATGTCGACGAGGGGCCGGCGGTCCTCGATGATGGCCATGACGAACTCGTTGCTGAGGTAGCCGTGGGATCCGCCGTGTCCGCCGGGCTTGACCTCATCCGGCGCGGAAGCATAAGTCTTGATGCCGGTGGTGCAGTTTTTGATGGTATTG
>CAZKCX010000240.1:0-9205 GCA_964550865.1 uncultured Planctomycetales bacterium | reverse complement strand
TGGCCATCTTCGTGATGGTCTTCCTGCAATGGGCGAACACGACGCCCCTGCTTGGGGGCCGCTCCTCGTCCGCGGGGTGGCAGATCACCGGGGAGTGGCTGGCGGTGTCCATCTTTGTCGGCTTCATTTGGGTGCTGGCGTGTGGGGAGACCGCGGGAGCCATCGGCAGCCTCGCGGCCACCACGTGGCTGATCATGTACCTGGGCTTCTTCGGCTGCTTCGTGGCCCGCATTCGGATGGATCTGGCCGGGCCGCTCGGCGCGTGGGCGGTCTTGTACCACATCGCGGTGGTGAAGTTTGCGGATATCGGGGCTTACTTCGCCGGCATTTCGCTGGGCCGACACAAGATCGTACCTAAGATCAGCCCGAACAAGACGTTGGAGGGGTATCTCGGAGGGATGGCGGCTTCGGTTGTGATCGCGGTGACCTTGTCGCATCTGCTTGGTATAATTATGCCAATGTATGAGATGATCTCGCCCGGGCCGTTGCTGACCTCGGGCCGGGCGGTGGTCTTCGGGTTGTTGATGGGATTGATCGGTCAGGTCGGGGATTTGATCGAGTCGCTCATCAAGCGGGACGCGGCGATCAAGGACTCCGGCGCATTGGTTCCGACGTTCGGAGGGGTCCTGGACATCATCGACTCCCCGCTTCTGACGGCACCGCTGGCCTGGTGGTTGCTCACGGGCTGGCTTCTGTAAGGGTAGAGAGGCCCGGGAGGGATTGGGTCTTTGGACCTGGTGATTACTCTCGAGGATCCGAGCAAGAGGATTGGCCTCTTCGGGTCTGCGGACCGGCACCTTCGCCTGATACGCGATTCTCTCGGCGTGCGGATTAGTGCGCGCGATTCCTCCCTGAAGCTTACGGGGCAGACGACTCAGGTCGGCAAGGCCGCCGCCGTCATCGATCGCCTCCAGGAGATGCTTCGTTCGCGAGATCACCTGAGCGACGAGGCCGTCATCGACGCGATCGCGGACGTGGCCCATGAGGAGTCCGAGCAGGACGCCGACCGGATCGACGTCTATGCCAAGGCGACCGTTGTCCCCAAGACGCCGGGCCAACGAAGCTATGTGCAGGCGATTGCCAGGCACGACCTGGTCTTCTGTCTGGGACCGGCCGGGACGGGCAAGACCTACTTGGCGGTTGCCATGGCGGTCGCGGCCTTGAAGCGCCAGGAGATCAAGCGGATCGTGCTGGTGCGTCCGGCGGTCGAGGCGGGCGAGAAGTTGGGCTACTTGCCGGGAGACATGCAGGCCAAGGTCAACCCGTATTTGCGGCCGCTGTTCGACGCCATGCACGACATGATGAGCTTCGATCAGCTCAAGCGGTTCATGCTGAACGACGTGATCGAGGTGATCCCGCTGGCCTTCATGCGGGGGCGGACGCTGAACAACGCGATCGTGATCCTCGACGAGGCCCAGAACACGACCGTTTCCCAGATGCTCATGTTCTTGACGCGGCTGGGACACGACAGCAAGATGGTGGTCACCGGCGACGACACCCAGATCGATCTCGAAGCGGGTCAGCGGAGCGGCCTCGTCGACGCTGTCGCGAGGTTGGACAAGATCCCGGGGATTGCCACCGTGGCCTTGGACGAGGCGGACATCGTACGGCATCGCCTGGTTCAGAATGTGGTGGAGGCCTATGCGGATTTCCAGGCGAATCGCCGGAACCGATCGAAGGATACCTAGAGGAACAGATGGGCCGACGGGCCCATCCAAACGCAGAGGCTATTGGATTTATTCCGGGACTCGGTCGATAACAGCGCAGTCGGGTCGGAGGAGCGCAGGGCCGATTCGGGCCGATGGCTCCGAACCTGATGGCCCGTAAGATATTGCTATCTAACAGGTTGCGATCGCCGATCCCGGTGGGTTGCTGAGCAGCGATGCTCTCGAGCCGCACGAAACCTCGACGGGGTGAACCCAGCCGACTCGCTCGGTCCAAGGCTCCCTCCTGGCCTGAGCGGATTCGGGCTGCACGCGCCCTCCTGCCGATCGGGCTTGCCGCCGGCTTCATCCTGCTCGCGCTGCTTATTGTTCTAAGTGGCGGCGAACCCTTCCCTTATCGTCCAGGGCAGACGATCCACGGCAAGCAGATCGTCGCCCGCGTGCCGATGCACGACCCGGAGAAGCTGCGGGCCCAGCAGGAAATCGAGGAGTTGGCCACGGCCAACCACTACACGCTGAACGAGGCCCTCCTCAAGAACATCCAGGCGTCGCTGACGAATCTCCGCGAGAAGGCGAGCGCGAACGAGACGCTCGAAGCCCTCCGCGCCGAGCTCGCCAGTCAGAACGAGCAATGGGCATTGGATGCCAAGGCGTTCTCCGCCCTGAAGGAGTTGGCCGACGAGCGCGGCGCGGCGCGGTTCAAGCGGCTAATGGACAAGATGATCGAGGCCGCCAAGGACGAACCCCTCGTCCGGACCGTCGGTCGAGAGGATCGCTATCCGCCTTCCGCCGCACAGTACACGATCCTTCACGGGCATAAGCCCGAGGCCATCTCCAATGATCGCTTGAAGTACGTCTCGAACACCGAGCACGTGGAGAGCGTGGTCTCCGAGGTGGTCCGCGATTGGCCGAAGCCCCTCCAGGCGCCCCTGGCCCAACGATGGCGGCAGATTCTCCAGCCCGATCCCGATGCCAGGGTCTACGCACCCGTCTACCAGTTCGACAAGGCCGCGACGGACGCCGAGATCAAGCGGGCGCGAGAGTCGGTCAGTCCGGAGCTGGTGCAGAAGCCTGCGGGATCGCCCATCTGCGATCCGGGCGTCATCACGGAACGAGAGCTGGAGGTCCTGCGAATCGAGCACGAGGCGTACCTCCACGCCATGGCCGAACATCGAGGGATCTGGTCCCCGCTCGCCCGCAAGAAGACGGGTCTGGCCGGCATCGTCTTGTTCATCTTCTTGGGCCTGTGCGGATACATCTGGGAGTACGGTGGGGAGTTCGTGCGGAACACGCGGCGGCTCCTGGCCTTCTGCGGTGTGATCCTGGTCATGCTGCTTCTGGCTCGTCTGGGAGCCTTGGCGGGGTGGCCGCATGAACTGGCGGTGGTGCCGGTCGTCATGACCGGCGCGATTCTGGCGATCGGCTTCAACCAGCGATTTGCCTTCGGCGCGACGGCGGCGATGGCGACGCTCGTTGCCCTGGCAGCGGGGGGGGACTTCAAGCTGGTCATCGTGCTGATCCTCTCGATGAGCGTGACGGTCGGCACGTTGGGACACATCCGGACGCGGAGCAAGGTGGTGGACGCCGGCGGGCTGACGGCCATCGTCGCGTTCGCGACCGCTGCCTGCCTGGGGCTTCTGGACGGCCAAGCGTTGCGCTTCACCGGTCAGTGTTCCCTGACGGCCGCCGCATCGGGCCTGTCGGCGGGGTTCCTGATCTTCGGCATCTTGCCGCTGATCGAGAAGATCTTCGACGTCACCACCGATCTGACCTTGCTCGAGTGGGGCAGCGTGCATCAGCCGCTGTTGCGTCGTCTGCGGGAGGATGCGCCGGGGACGTACAGCCACTCACAGACCCTGGCGGATCACGTGGAGATCGCCGCGGAGGCGATCGGAGCGAACGGCCTCTTGGCCCGGACGGGCGCGTACTATCACGACGTCGGCAAGATCGTCAAACCGAACTACTTCGTCGAGAACTACGAGATGCAGGTCGATCAGCATAAGAACCTGCAGCCGACGATGAGCATGTTGATTATCGTCGGCCACGTTCGGGACGGGTTGGAGCTCGCCAAGCAGTACGGGCTGCCGAAGGCGCTGCAAGCTTTCATTGCCGAGCACCACGGGACGAACCTGGTCGAGTACTTCTACCACGAGGCGAGTGTTCGTCAGATGGCCGAAGGCAAACCGGGCCCGAGCGAGACGGAGTTCCGGTATCCCGGCCCGAAGCCGCAAGGCAAGGAGACGGCCATCCTGATGCTGGCCGACGCGGTGGAGAGCGCGGTGCGGGCGATGGCGGAGCCGACCGCAGGCCGGATCGAATCCACCGTTCACCAGATTGCCATGAAGCGCCTCATGGACGGCCAACTCGACGAATGCAGCATGACCTTGAAGGATCTGCGACGCGTGGAGGACTGCTTGACGCGCAGCCTGATCGCGATGTATCACGGACGCATCGCGTACCCGCGCGGTAGAGGCGCGGCGAAACAGGAGGCCGGCGAGGGGCAGCGGAGCAGCAGTGCGGGCTAGGCCCCGATCTTCTTGAGGCGCGATGAACCAGCCGCCCATGGACGAAGACGATTCCCCTTACTGTATACGGGTTGACCGGCAGTCGGACGCTCCCGAGGCCGATGATACCGAGATCTTTCGCGTCCTCAAGGCCGTGCTCCGCGCGGAGGAGTGCCCGGCGGCGGAGATCGGCATCTCCTTGGCCGACGAGGATACGGTGCGCGATCTCAACCGGCGGTATCTTGGTCGCGATGAGGATACGGACGTTCTGGCGTTCGACCTGTCCGAGTCGAGCGAGACTCTCACCGGACCGGATGCATCGGCGGCGGCTCCAGAGGAGACCCGTACGTCCGGGTTCACCGTGGAGGGGGAAATCGTCGCCAACGTGGACAGGGCCCGCAGGCAGGCGGTCGCCCGGTCCATTTCCCCCTCGGCCGAAGTGATGCTCTACCTCGTCCACGGCTGTTTGCACCTGTTGGGCTACGACGACGTCGAGCCCGAGCAGGCCGATCGCATGCACAAGCGAGAGGATGAGTTGCTGCATTCGCTGGGCTACGGTAGGGTCTATGCGGCCGCGGACGACGAGCCGGAGGGCGCCGCTTGACCGCGCCTGCTCGAGCGGCGGAGCGGTGCCGGCTTTGGCAGGGTATCAGATGGGAGGAACGGCAAGAGCGATGCGCGTCGGCCTGATCCAGATGAGCGTGGAGCCGGATCGGCGATCGGCCAATCTGAGCCGTGCCCTTGCGCTCGTCGGTGAGGCCTGCGAATCGGATCCGCCGTCGGATCTAATGGTCCTCCCGGAATGCTGCGACCTCGGGCCTGCCTCCCCACGCGCGTTGGAGCTGGCGGAGACCGTCGGCGGCACGATCGAGGAATCACTGGCGGCCAAGGCGCGTGAGATGGGCGTGTACCTCGTGGCCGGTCTGACGCAGGCCGAGGGGAAGATCCTGCGCAGCGCGGCGGTCCTGTTCGACCCCGACGGGGATGTACTGACGCGCCATCGCAAGATCTGCATGGAGCCGGAGGAACGTCCGCTGTACACCCCCGGGGACCGGCTACGGATTCGGCGCACGCTGTGGGGGTCGGTCGGGGTGCTGATTGGATCGGATCTCCACGCGGAATGCATGAGCCAGGCCCTGTCCGTGATGGGTGCCAAGGTCATCCTTGCGCCCTGCGCCTGGCGATGTCGATCCGGTCGAGAGGCCCATACGCTTGCGGAGCAGAAGGCCCGCATCAGGGAATTCGCGGAGAGGGCATCCTTGTACGTCGTTGCCGCGAATTCCGTGGGGCAGAGCCCCCCGCGCGACGGACAGAGCGAAGCGCTTCTGGGGGGAAGCCTCGTCGTCGGCCCCGACGGGGAGACGCTCGCCGAGGCCCCCGCCGGGGAGGAGGCGATCATCTCCTGCGTGCTCCCGCTTGCGGTGCAGGAGCGTGCGGCCATTCGTACCGAGAGGGAAGTAACCTAAGGTGGCAGACTACCTGGTATGGCTGGCGGTGGGATTGACGCTGGCGTCTTCGTACTTCGGAGCCGCCTCGTTTGCCACGCGAAAGCTCTCGCGCGTGCGGCTGGCCCGCGTCCTTGAGCGACGAGGCCGCGAGGAGCAATTGGAGTCGTTCGTGCTCGTCGCCCAGGATCTCATGGTCGCCACTGCGGTGACCCGTCTCCTGGCCAATATCGGCCTCATTCTCGTGACGATGGTGCTCTTCGAGGGTCGGTTTGACGATCCTCTCGTGTTCCACTTGGTGGTCTTGGGCGTCGCCGGCTTCGTGATCGTGCTGTTCGGGTTGGCGATTCCGAACGCCTGGGCCAAGTATGCCGGCGAGGAGCTGATCGTCAGCACCTACTTCGTGCTCGCCATCTGTCGTTTTCTGCTCAAGCCCATCCTGGGGCTGGTGCATTTGACGGACGAGATCGTGCGCCGATTGGCGGGTGCTCCGCGTCCGGACACCTCCGACGAGGCGGAACAGGCCGAACAGGAGATCCTGGACATCGTCAGCGAGGGCGAAAAGAGCGGCGCCGTGGACGAGACCGAGCGCGAGATGATCGAGCGCGTCATCGAGCTGCGCGATACGCACGTCGCCCAGATCATGACGCCCCGCACCGAGGTGGTCGCGCTGGACGTCACCGCGAGCGTGGCCGACGCCCGCAATCTCATCAACCAGGAAGGGCACTCGCGGATCCCGCTCTACGAGGAGAACGTCGACAACATCGTCGGCGTGCTCTACGCCAAGGACCTGCTCAAGATCGACTTGGAGGGCGACACGAACCTCGCGGACATCATGCGGAAGGTTCCCTTCGTGCCGGAGAGCAAACCGTTGCGCGACCTCCTGCGCGAGTTTCAAGAGACCAAGATTCACCTCGGCGTGGTCATCGACGAATACGGCGGAACGGCGGGCGTCGTGACCTTCGAGGATGTGCTCGAGGAGCTCGTCGGCGAGATCATCGACGAGTACGAGCCGCCCGAGCCCGAACCCTTCACGCTCATCGACGAGGACACGGCGGAGGTCGACGCCAAGCTGCGCATCGACGAGCTCAACGACGAGCTCCAAATCGAGCTGCCCGAGGGCAAGGACTACGACACCGTCGGCGGCTTCGTCCTCTCGGAGATGGGCAAGATTCCCGAGGTGGGGGAGGAGATCGCCTGCAACAACGTGCTCATCCGCGTTCTCGACGCCGACGACCGGAAGATCAACCAGCTCCGCATCCGCGTCGACCGGGTCCAAGAGGCCGAGCAGAAGCGAAACGGCAACGGCGAGTAGCGATTGGCTTTCGAGACGCCCACCAAGAACCAGCACAGGCTGGCGGCTAGTTGTCTCAGGCTTGATACATTCGATGAAGTATAACGCCCATCCGATCGCGATGACCGGATGGGCGTTCGCTGTTGCATCCTTGTGTCGACGTGTGGACTTGTCGACGTGTCGAGGTTTCGCTTCCGGCTAGCCGGGTCGCATCTCGCGCTTCTTCGGGTCCCAGACCATGCACTTGCGCTGCCGGTAGCCCTCGTTGGCGAGGTTGACCGCCACGACGGCCGACCAGCCCAGCTCCGGCGGGCAGTTCAGCAGCTTCTTGTTGTTGGCCCGCATGGCGGCGTGATGGTTCTTGTGGTGCAACGCCTGATCCTCGGCGCCGCTCCGCTTGTGATGGTAGATAGGCTTCTTCCAATCGGGCTTCTTCTCGTTCTGCGGCATCACCACGAAGCCCTTCCGTTTCTCGAAGATGAGCGTGGCATCGAACCCGCGGATGCAGTGCTCGATGTCACGGTGGTTGGCCATCGTGCCGAGCACGTGGATGGTCATGCCCTTCTCGATCAGATCGTTCTTGGGATATTCGAGAATCATCTCGAAGTTGTCGGGCACGTCGCGGCCGTCCGGCCAGCAGAAGATGCCGCCCATGCCCACGCCGCAGACGGGATCCATCAGGTCGAGCGCGACCATCATCCGGGCGATGCGGTGGACGAACAGGTCCGTCGCGATGCCGCCCGAGTACGCGAAGTAGTTCCGCCAGTCGTAGTACTTGCGGGCGTCCCAGGGCACTCTCGGAGCCGGTCCGAGCCACATGTCCCAATCGAGGTCAGCCGGCTTGGGTTCGCTGCTCTTGTGGCCGGAACGCCACAGGCCCAGACGATTGTTGAAGTTGCCCTTGTCGTCGGAGTAACGCCGCACGTAGGACGTCTGAGCGTGGACGATCTGGCCGATGCCGGGGCTCTTGATGTAGTTGCGGGCGGCCATGTACGTGTCGTCGCTCATGCCCTGGATGCCGATCTGGACGATGTTGCCCGTAGCATTGATCACATCGAGGACTTCGTTGGCCTCGTCGATGTGGTGCGTCATGGGCTTTTCGCAGTAGATGTACTTGCCGGCCAGGCAGGCGTCGATGGTCTGCTTGGCGTGCCAGTGCTCGGGCGTGGCGATGAGGACCTTATCCACGTCCTTGCGCTCGAGCAAGGCGCGGTAGTCCTTGATCGTGGCGGGCCGATTGCCGAACGCCTTCTGCACCTTGTCGGCATATTGCTGCATCCGCGTCTCGTAGCAATCGCAAACGGCAGTGATTTTGAGCTTGTCTTCGCCGGCGATCTTCTTGAGCGCGCCCAGATGCGCATTGGCAATCCCGCCCGTACCGACCACACCGATGTTGATCGTGTCGTTGGCGCCCAGCGGACGACGCTTCTTGGCGTTGCTGATGGCATGGGCTTGGGCCAGATTACCCTTCTGGGCATCGGCGCAGCCCGCGAGGCCGGCGGCCGCCAGCCCCATCGCCGATGTCTTCAACAGGTTGCGTCGAGAGAGTTGCTGTTCTTGATCCACAGTTCACCTCCGGCGGGTCTCGCCCGCGTCTACTGGCGGGTCATGCCCGCGACCGTCCTCAGTGTGTAGTCGTACCCAGGGTCCATCACGTAAGACGCATATCATGCCACGATCCGCTCAAAACGTCCAGGGGTCTCGCTTGTACTCCCCCGTGCGAGCGGCACGACCGACGGGCGAAGTCTCGCACCAGTGCTTGGCGGTAGCCCAACGCCGAGGTACATGCCGTCAAGACAACTGCCGAACCGCCAACGGTCTCGAAACGGCGCACGCGGGTTCCGGGCATCGCAGCGAGTTGAGAGAGGACCGACCGCGTGGCATGGGAATCTTGACGGTTCGCCGACTCGACGTCCCGCCCTGGATCTCTCCGAAAGACAAGAAACTCGAGGCGACAGGGGCCGGGGGCTCGGTTTATGACCGTCGCTCCTGCGGCATCTTAGTCGGATCGAGATCGGTCCTATTGCTTCTGCTCGTCCAGTTCGCGCTCGTCTTGCTTACGGGCTTCTTCCGTTTCGACCTTCTTCTGTTCGGCGATGGCCTCGCCGTGCGCGAGCTCGCCGCCGACGCCCGGGCGTCGCGTGTCCAGCTTCGCGAGCGCCCGGTCGCGGCCGTAGAGCAGCAAGATCTGCCCCGCCTCACTTGGTCGCGTGCTCAGCGGCGTGCCGACGTACTCGCCGTTCGGCAATTCGATCCCCAGGACCCTGACGCCTTCCGGGGGAAGTCGGTGCTCCTGGA
>CAZKCX010000239.1:0-9279 GCA_964550865.1 uncultured Planctomycetales bacterium | reverse complement strand
GGACGCGATGCTGGCGACGTCGCCGTCCGGACTCCAGCGTGAGGTCGGGTCGCTGCTGTTCTGGATCGTACTGGGACTTCTCGCCGTCGAGACGCTGCTGGCCACATGGTTCGGCCACCATCGGGAGTGAACGTGCGCGGACTCCTCGAATGGGCACTGGATCTGGATGCGATCCGCCTGGACGGCGGCGCGGACATCGGTCTGCGCTTCCAGACGGACTGGCCGGCCTGGGCCCTCGCCCTGCTGGCCGCGCTGCTCCTGGGATGGGTCGTCCTGATCTATCGAAGGGACGGCGGGCCTGCGTGGGGACGGATTCTCGGGGCGACCCTCCGGATCGGGCTGCTGGGAGTCACGCTCGCACTGGCACTCAGGCCACTGCTCCTGGCGGAACGAGACCGCGTGGAGCCTTCGCACGTCATCCTTCTGGTGGACGACTCGGCGAGCACGGGTACGTCGGATCGGTACGAGCCCTCCGACGAATCCATCGCCATCGCGAGAGCGGCGGGCCTGACGGATTCGACCACCGCGCCATCGACGAACGTCAGCGCGGACAAGACCGGATCAAGCGCCCTCTCCGCGCACAGCAGGGCCGATCTCCTCCGACGGACGCTGACCGCGGACGACGGCGCCCTGTTGGCCGCACTCGCCGAGCGAAACCGCCTGTGCGTCTACGCCTTTTCCGCGCGCGCGCGACAGCAGACCCAGCCGGCCGGCGCTGACGACCTCTCCGCGGCACTCGATTGGCTGCGTTCGTACCGCCCCGCCGGACGACGTACCGACGTTGCCGCCGCGCTGCGTCACGTCCTGACGGAGCCGCGGGCGGCGCGGATCGCCGCCGTCGTCCTGGCGAGCGACGGTCGCAGCACGGCCGACAGCGATCTGGCGGCGGTCGCACGGCTCGCCTCGGAACGGAAGGTGCCCGTCCACGCGATTCGGCTGGGATCCGGCGAACCTCGGCTCGACATCGCGGTGGGGCCGGCCCGGGCAGAGGAAACGGTCTTCGTTCGAGACATGATCGCCGTGACGGCTCGCGTCTCGGCCGAGGGGCTCAAAGGCGAAACGCCGGTAGAGGTCCTGCTTCTCGACGGTGAGCAGACGCTCCTGACCTCGCAACAAATCTCCCTCGGGCCGGACCGTCCCACGGCGGACGTCGAGCTTCGACATCGCCCGACCTCTCCCGGGCGGTTGCGGCTCCTCGTGCGGGTCGAACCCGTCGCCGACGAGAGCAATCCGAACAACAACACCGACGCGCTCGAGGTCCGCGTCCTCGATGAGAAGGTCAAGGTCCTCTACGTCGAGGAATACCCCCGCTACGAGTATCGGTTCCTCAAGAATGCGCTCATTCGGGAGGAGACGATCACCGCAAGCTGCCTGCTGCTCTCGGCCGACGAGGGATTCGCACAGGAGGGCGACGAGCCCATCAAGCGGTTCCCCGTCTCGATGGAAGAGCTCGAGCAGTACGACCTGGTCATCCTGGGCGATGTCGATCCGCGCGGTGGGTGGCTCTCGCCGCGGCAGATGGAGCACCTCGTTGAATGGGTCGGGCGGCGCGGCGGCGGATTCCTGATGATCGCCGGGACGCGGCACGCGCCGCACGCCTTCCTCGGCACGCCGCCGGAGCGGTTGATTCCCGTTCGCGTCGACGCCGGCATCACCGGTCGATTGGATGCGAATCTGACAACCTCGTTCCAGCTGCGCCCTACGCCCGAAGGCTTTCGGTCCTCGCTCTTCCGCTTCGAGGTCGATCCGCAGCAGAACAAGCGAACGCTACAGGAACTGCCCGGCATGTTCTGGCACGCGACGGTCGCGGGCGCCTCGCCCGGCGCCGAGGTCCTGGCCGAACACCCCGTCGCGCGGACCGTCGACGGGTCGATGCCCTTGTTGGTGATCTCGCGATTCGGCGCCGGGACCATCGGCTTTGCCGGCGTGGAGGAGACGTGGCGATGGCGGCGCGACGTCGGCGGACGCCTCTTCGATGCGTACTGGCTCCAGCTCGTCCGGCGCGTGACGCGTGGGGAACTTCTGGGGCGCGACCGCCGCTTCGCGTTGCGGGCCGATCGGCCGACCGCCCAACTCGGTGAGTCCGTGACGCTGGTGTTGAACGTCCTGGACGAGACGGAGGCGGCCTCGCTGCCGAATTCCGTCCGCGTGGAGGTGGTCGACGCGGAGGGCGCGATCGTCGCCCGACCTCGGGTGAGCCGCCTCGGCAAGGGCTCCACGCAATACGAAGGTACGTTCGTCCCGACGAAGCCCGGCAGCATGGTCGCGCGTTTGTCGCCGGCGTTGATGCGACCCGGACAGCGTCCGCCCGTCGCGATGGTCCGCGTGGAGGCGGGCGGGCCGGAGCTGCAGCGCCTCGAGCCGGACCACCAGGCCCTCGAGCAGATCGCCGAGCGGACGGGAGGCAAGGTTGTGGGTCTGGCCGGGATCAAACAGATGGCGGCTGAGATCGGCGATCGGAGCCTGCGCATCCCGGACGATCTGACCGAACCCTTGTGGGACACCAAGTTGGTCCTGGCGTTGTTCGTGCTTATAATTACAGGAGAATGGGTGCTGAGAAAGGCGCTCGGCCTGGTGTGAAGGTACGTACGAGATCCCGAAGCCCGGTCCCGCTCGGCCGGGCTCTTTTCGTTCGCGTGAAGGCGTGAGACCGGAGAAGCTCCTAGCCCGACTCGATGCCGTTCGGCGGAGGATCCGCTGGCTGCTCGTCCTCGACGGCGCGGGAACGACGTTGATCCTGCTCCTCGCGGCGATCGGCGTCGCCGTCGTGTTGGACTATCTGCTCTGGCTGCCCGGACCGGCACGGCTGGTGATCGCGGTCGCCGTGGCGAGCGGAGCGCTCGCGACCCTCTGGCTCCGGGTCGGACGTCCCGCGACGGCGCGGATCGGGCTGGGCGAGGTCGCCGGCCGCATCGACGCCCGGCTACGCGAATTCGACGATCGACTTGCGTCGGCGGTTTTTCTCTGCGAGGCGCCAAGCGCCGCAAGCCCCGCGATGATCGAGCACGTCGTGCGTCAGGCGGAACGTGATTCCGAGAGGATCTCGGCCGCGACGCTCACGCGATCGCGCCGGTCTCTGACGCTCGCCGCCGTCGCGGCGCTCTTGGTCCTTCTAATGGCCGGTATCGGCCTGACCGCACCGCAGTTCGTCGAGACGGGGCTTGCGCGATACCTTCAGCCCTTCGGCGCCGTGCAATGGCCTCGCACGGTCTGCATCGTACCGGTCTCGGCGGACGCTCGCCGGCCGATCGGCGGATGGTTCGAGGCCCGCGCACGAATCGAGCGGGGATGGGACGAGGGCCTCCGCGTCTTTCTATGCACCGAGAATCCCCAAGGACGCCGCGAACGCCACGCGATGACCTACGACGCCCGCACGGGCGAATACTACCACCCGCTCAAGGACCTCCGCACGAACCTGACGTATTGGTTCGAGGCAGGGGACGACTCGACGGCCGACCGTGGCGGTCGCTTTCAGATCGCCGTGGTGCCCAGGCCAGCGGTGGTCTTAGCCGAACTCACGCTCACGCCGCCGAGCTATGCGGACGCGTCGCAGACCCGCACGCTCCTGCTTTCGGACGAGCCGGTTCAGGCCGTCGAGGGAACCCGTGCGCGACTGGTCGTCCAAACAAACAAGCCCCTTCAGCCCGGACCCAACCGACAAGACGCCGCCACGCTCGAGCGCCCGGACGGCAGCCAATCGGCGATGGCCGCGCTCGACGAGTCGGGCAAGCGCTTCGCGGCGGAATTCGGGATGAGCCGAGGCGGCTCGATGACCGTGCGTCTGGTCGACCAGTTCGGCTTCGACAACCTCGACGGACAGAGCTACGCGCTGGTCGTCCGCGAGGACGAACCGCCGCACGTCGTCATCCTCGAGCCGCAGACCTCGTTGCAGGTCACGCCGTCGGCGCGTGTCCGGCTGGCGGTCTCGGCCGACGACGACTACGGGATCGCTCGCCTCGGCGTCGAAGTGCGTCTGGGGATGGCGGCAACGAGCCAACCGAGCACGCTGTCGCTCACCGATCGCATGAACGTGCGTCGAAACGGCGGTCGCGTCGTGGCCGCCGCGGAATACCCTTGGAACCTCGGCCCGATGTCGCTCAAGCCAGGCGACGTCGTGACGTATCGCGCCATGGCACGCGACAACTTCGCGCTGGACGGTCGACGGCACCCACCCGCGCATTCGGGGGAGATGCAGTTGCGGGTCGTCTCGCCGGAGGAGTTGATCAACCGGCTCCGCGAGGAGGCGCTCCTGCTCAAGAATGCCGTCCGCGAGCTGCTGGGCGGTCAGGAGGCGGCGCGAGACGAGGTCGGGACCGTGGAAGACGAGATGGACACAAAGCAGGGGCTCAACGAGGCCGAACGGCAGGCCGTCACGGGCGTCGCGGGGGAACAGAACCGTCTCGCCGGCCGAGCGCAGTACCTCTCCCGGCGGTTCGATGACCTGGTGGAACGCCTCACCGCCAATCGGGCGAAGGACGACGACCTGGATCGTCAGGGACGGCGGGCGGCGGAACAGTTGCGATCGGTGGCCGGTGGCCCGATGCGCGAGGCGGCCGAAACGCTCCATCGAAGCACGCAGCTCGCCGCGCCGAAGGAACAGACCGAGGCGATGGCCAGGGCGGACAAGGCCCAACAGCTCGCCATCGCCGAGCTTCGGTCTTTGCTGGCCGGGATGGAGCGGTGGGGCAGCTTCCAGGATGCCGTTCGGCAGCTCCAGCAGATCCTCGATCAACAGGAACGACAGACCGACGCGACGGGCAGGCTCGCCGAGAGGACCCTCGGCCGCACGCCGGAGCAGCTCGACGTGAAGCTCAAGGCCTCACTCAAGCAACGAACCCGCGAGCAACAGCAGCTCGCCAAGGACTTCGACGGGCTCGAGCAGAAGATGAACCGCCTGGTCGAGTCGATCCGTCGGAACGATCCCGCGGCGGCCGAGGCGATGGCCGAGGCGATTCGCGCGGCCCAGGACTCCGGCCCGCCCCGCGCCATGCGGCAGGCGGCCGAGGCGATCAAGCAGAACCAGATGGCGCGGGCCAAGACGAGCCAGCGGGAAGCGGAGAATGCGCTCCGCGAGATGCTCGCCAAGCTCCAGGCACGCAAGTCCGAATCGCTGAAAGTCCTGAGCAAGCGCCTGCAGGACGCGGTCGACAAGGTGCAGTCCCTCCTCGCCGACCAGCGCAAGCTGCTGGAGGAAACTGAGCAGCTCGCCCGAGACAAGGACGCCCGGCAGCGGGAACAGCTCGCCCGCCGGCAGCGGGGATTGGCCCGCGCGTCGTCGACGATCGCCAGGGACGTGGACAAGCTGCAAGGCGCATCCGGTCCGTCCCGCGACCTCAATCGCGCCGGCCAGAAGATGGACCAGGCCACCGGTGATCTCAGCCAGGGCGACGCGGAGAAGGCGGCCCAGCGGGAGAAGGAGGCGATCGAGCGACTCGAAGACGCCCTCGAAACCCTCCAGAAGCTACGAGACGAAGCCGAGGCGAAGAAGGCGAACCAATCGCTGTCGGCCGTCGCCGACGAGATTCGCGCGATCCGCCAGGAGCAAGCGGGGATCCACACGCGACTCGGCGAGGTGGTCGACCGGCGGCAGAAGGGGCAGGAGCTGACGCGGGCCGATCTCCGCCGACTGGACAAGATGGGGACCGAGGAGCGCGGCATCCAACAGAAGACCTCCAAGGTCCGCGCGCGGATGGACGGCGCTCCGGTCTACGCCTGGGTGCTCGAGCAGATCGGCGTGGACATGGGGCGGTTGGCCGAAAGGATGGAGCGTCGCCAGGCCGATACCGAGAGCGGTCGGCTCGCCGAATCCATCCTCGAGCGGCTGGACTACCTGATCGCCGGTCTCGACCTCGAGCCGCCGGAGGACAAGCAGGAACAAGATAAGTTCGCCGAAGGCGGTGGCGGAGGAGGGCAAGCCGGAAAGGTCAAGCCCGTGCCGACCGTGGCCGAGCTGCTCGTCCTCAAGTCGCTTCAAGCGGATCTCAACCGGCGAACGCAACGGGCAGACCTCGAGCGGCAAATGGCCGATGAGCCCACGGAGCAGCAGCTCGAGAGGATCCGTACGCTGGGGGACGAGCAGAAGAGGATTCGGGCGCTGGCCGAGAGGATCATCCAAGGGGCGAGACGATGAGCATGCCGTGCTTCCTGATGGCGATCGCAACCGTCGCCGCCACCGGCGACGGGCTCGATCCCGCCCAACCGCCGACGGGTGTTGACGTAGCGCGCGAGCCAAAGGCGACCACGCAGCCCTCCGAGGCGGACAAGGCCTTGATTCGCAAGCTCCTCGACGGAGCCCAGGGCAAGGACAAGTCGCCCGCGATCATCCGGGCGCTCGACGGGATGCAGGCCTCGAGCGTCAAGCTGACCCTCGAGTTCGACCCCGGCGGCGAGACGCAGAAGATCCAGCGCGGCATCGTGCGGGACCTGGAGCAGGCCATCGAGGAGGCATGGAAATCGCAGAAGCGCCGGCCGACCTCTCAGCAGAGCCAATCGAAGTCGAAGCCACGGCGGCGGAGCTCGAAGCAATCCGCCTCGGCCGACCAGAAGCAGGCGACGACCCCGCAGGGGGCCGGCCCGAAGATGGACGACTCGCCGACCCGAGGCCGTCCCGTCGCGGCCACGACGCAGCCGAGCGGTCGACTTCGTGAGCTACGCCGCGGCTGGGGCCATCTGCCGGCCCGACAAAGGGACGAGGTCGTCCAAGGCTTCAAGCAGGACTTTTTGACGAAGTACCGCGAGTGGATCGAGCGATACTACCGCGCCCTGGCCGATCCGGAGAACCAACGTTGAGCCTCACGCTGATCATGGCGGCCCTCCTGGCGGCGACGTCATCAACCGGGGCGTCGACCACCACCGCGCCCCAGCCGATCCTCTCGGAAATCACACCGGAGGTCGAGCGGGCCACCGAGAAGGGGCTCGCATGGTTGGCCGCCCACCAGAACGACGACGGGTCGTACGGCCGCGGCGGCAGCTACGGTCGGCATGTCGGGATCACGGGTCTCGCGTGCATGGCGTTCATGTGCGACGGCCACCTGCCCGGACGGGGACGCTACGGTGACGTCGTGACGAAGGGCTTGAACTTCGTGCTGGATTCGGCGGGCGAGAGCGGACTGCTCGCCGCGGAAACGTCGCACGGACCGATGTACGGCCACGGCTTCGCGACGCTGTTCCTCGCGGAGGTCTACGGCACGACGCCGCGGCCGGACCTGCGGGAAAAGCTTCAACGGGCGGTCCGCCTGATTGTCCGCACGCAAAACGACCACGGCGGCTGGCGCTATCAACCCGTCAAGAGCTCGGCCGACATCAGCGTGACGATCTGTCAGGTGATGGCCCTCCGCGCTGCCCGCAACGCCGGCATCGCGGTGCCCAAGTCGACGATCGATCTGGCGATCGACTACATCCGGAGGAGTCAGAACCCCGACGGCGGGTTCCGCTACATGCTCAGCACGGGGGCATCGGGTTTCGCGCGATCGGCCGCCGGGGTCGCGGCGCTCTACTACGCCGGTCTGTACGAGGACGAGGCCATCCGACGAGGGCTCCAGTACATGCTGCTGTCCATTCCGGGCAAGGCGGATCGCTCCATGCCCCATTACTTCTACGGGCAGTACTATGCCGTGCAGGCGATGTACATGGCGGGCGGAGAGTACTGGAGAAGCTGGTGGCCCGCCATTCGCGACGAGCTGCTCACCCGTCAGGGCGATGACGGATCTTGGCGCGGCGAGGCCGGCAAGGAATACGGTACCGCCATGGCGCTGATCGTCCTGCAGGTGCCGAAACGACTCTTGCCGATCCTACAACGGTAGACGGAATGCCAGCAGTAATCGCACGACACCACATTTCGAGCGCCTGGGCGGCTTGCCTTGTTGCAGCCTCTTTCGGCCTGACCCAGGGGGTCTACGCTGAAGCGAACAAGCAGTCAACGTTCCGCGTGCGCACCGTGGATCGCGGCTCGCTCGCGGGGTACGTCGAATCGCTATCGCTTGCGAAAGGGCTGGTGCTGATCCGCCCGGAGTCCGACGCGCTGCGCCTGGCCGCGCGGGACCTCGTCCAAATCGACACCCCCGTGGCGCCCGTCGAGCCGGAAGAGGGCTCCGTGCGCTGGCGCCTGACGAACGGCGACGTCCTCTTCGGCAAGCTCCTGGAGGGCGACGAGCGATCCGTGGCGGTGGCGGTCGAGGGCATCGAGCCGCTCCGCTTGCGACTGACCGATCTCCGCGGTTTGATCGCAGGATCCCCTGACGGCGCCGAAACGGACTCCACCCATCTTGCGGCGGTCCCGCCTCGCAACGTACGCGACGATGTCGTTCGCCTCGCCAACGGGGACCGACTGACCGGGCTCATCCTCCGCATCGATCCCAAGGGCGTCACGCTCGAGGAGTCCGGAAACGAAACCACCGTGGCGTGGGACGTCATCGCGTCCGTCGGACTGGCGAGGATCGGCACCGAGCCCAAACCGAAGGACGGACCCTCCGGACTCCGCGCGCGGCTCCTCCATCGCAACGGGTCGGCGATCACGGTCGACCACACTCAATGGCGGACGGAAGGGATCGAATTCACGCCGGAATGGGCCGAGTCCGACCAGCGCTATCGCGTGGCGCGAGGCCGCATCTGTCGCATCGAGGTTCTGGGCGGTCGCTGGCAATGGCTCTCGCAACGACCGCCTGCGCGGGCAGAGCATCTTCCGATCTTCGACCTGTCTTGGCCGCACCGTCGCAATCGAAACGTGCTGGGGGATCCGCTGCGGGTCGGCGGCCGCACATTCGAGCGCGGCCTCGGCGTGCACAGCCGAACGTTACTCTCCTGGAAGCTCGATCCGGGATGCACGCGATTCGTCGCGCGCTATGCCATGGACGACGACAGCGGGCCGCTGGCCAACGTCGACGTGATCGTCCGACTCGACGGCAAGGAGGTGCACGAGGACCAAGACCTGGGCGCCGACGGCGAGGTCCGTGCGCTTTCCCTCGATCTGAACGGCGCGAAGGAGCTCGAGCTCCTCGTCGACTACGGCAAGAACGGGCACGTCCAAGACCGCTTCGACTGGATCGAGCCCGCCATTATTCGCGAGTGAGCATACCGGCCTAGTGCTGCATTTCAGAAGTATCGCGACTACGTGTCCGAGCCGCGGCATTCATGCCGCGCGGCCGCGCCGGATGAATCCGGCGGCTCGGACAGCGACAGTGTAGTGTGCGGTCCTGTCCATAGTCGCACGATTCGTGAAACGCGGTCCTAGTGCTCTGTCGCTCGTCAGCTGATGGGTGGGTGGCCCATGGCTTTAGCCGT
>CAZKCX010000238.1:0-9308 GCA_964550865.1 uncultured Planctomycetales bacterium | reverse complement strand
CTGGGACCTACAGCGGGCGCTCGCGGCATAGTGCCAGAAAGAAATGTCACACCCCATTCGATATGCATCGCCCGGACGCGTCCGGCCTGACCGCGAAGTGGACTGCCGGGCCCTATAGACCCCGAAGAGGCCGCTCATTGCGAGTCGTGACCGGCAGGGGGGTGGCCGGAAGCAAGGCGGCCTGCGAGGACTCCGCCGGTGCGGGAAGGACCCCTCCCTCGGTGAGGGCCATGTGCTTGTTTCGGGTCTTGGCGCGGAAGTCTTTGATCTGCGGATAGAACGTCGTCAGGCATGCCGGCATCGACTGATCTCCAAGGAGTCTCATCAGATCCCACGCCGCCCGCGTGGTGACTCGAGGCCACGGGGGCGCTTCCGTCCGTCCTTCCAGGAGAGAAAGACAGACAAGATCGGAATGGTTCCCGCTTCCGAGATCTCCCCCAACGAAACGACGAATTCCTGCCACCTCAAGATTCGGGATCTGTGGTCGTATCAGTTTCATTGTCGGCCGCGATCGGGGGGAGACTCCACCAAAAACGAGACCCGGCTCTTGGGAAAACAGTAACGGGCCCATAATTTTGCGTGATCGGACCCCGGGCCGGGGCTCTGGGATGTGTATTCTCGCTCCCTACGACGAAAAGGATCAGCCAGACTGAATCTTTGCCGTTTTCATCGAGCGTCCCGGGGTTCTGCGGCGATGCGATGCTTCTTCAACGCACAGGAGGTCAACGGGTAAGCGACGTGAGAGGGCCATGCCTCCACCAGGTTCGCGCACAGCCGGCACCGGGGGAACGACGAAACCACAGGAAAAGGCCTCCGGATGGGTTCTGATAAGGTCCCGAGTCTTCGGGGAGAGCGCTGCGGCTCGTCCGGGCCCGCCCAAAGGGGTCGCTTCCCGAAACGAGACGCCCGCGGGCGTGGGTCGAGAGTGGTTCAGTCGGATAACCCGGCCATGAAGTCGCGGAGCGCGTCTTGCCAGGGACGCATCGTCTGGCCCGTCAGCTCCGTGTACCTTCTCGTGGACAGCACGCTGTAGGCCGGGCGCTCGGTCGGGCTGTCGAACTCCTCGGCCGTGATCGGGTGCACGGGCGTATCGATGCCGGCCAACCTCAGCGACTCCCGCGCCAGCTCACACCAGCTAGATTGCCCGGCATTTACGACGTGGACAAACCCCGTGGCCTCGGCGCGGATGAGGTTCAGCATGGCCTCGGAGAGGTCGCGGGTATACGTCGGTGAACCGACCTGATCGTGGACAACGCGGAGCTCGTCCCGTTCCCGGCCGAGCCGCAGCATGGTCGTGACGAAATTCTTCCCGTTCCTTCCGTAGAGCCAGGCGGTTCGAACGATGCAGGCGTCGGGGACGTGCTCCAGCACGGCCCGCTCTCCGGCCAGCTTAGACTCTCCGTAGGGGCTCAGTGGATTGACCGGATCGTCCTCGACGTAGGGTCGATCACTCCGCCCGTCGAAGACGAAATCCGTGGAGACGTGCATCAGCCTCGCGCCGACCTCCGCGCAGGCCGCGGCGACGAATGCGGCCGCATCGCCGTTGACGAGCATGGCCCTCGCCGGATCGCGCGTGCAGCCGTCCACGTCCGTATAGGCGGCACAATTCACAACGAGGGAAGGGTTCTGTCGCTCGATGAACTCATGGACGGCCTGTTCGTCCGTCAGATCGACGACCGTCCAATCGGCCACCTCCACCAGGGACGGGAGCCCCGTGGGATCATGCTCGCGGGCGCGGAGCCACGTCGCGACGACATCGCTGCCCAACATGCCGATCGAACCAAGACAGATTGCGGGTCTCATCAAGAACTTCCCCGTCGCGGCACAGGCCTTTCGGAACCCATCACGGTTGGCGCCACTTGCGGCGCTCCTCGGCAAGCATCTTGTCGGCCTCCTCGGGCCCCCAGGAGCCGGCCTCGTAGAAGCACAAGGGACCGACGTGCTTGTTGCCCTCCTCGCCCGCCTCCTCCCAGGCCTGCAGGACGGGCGTGAGCAGCGCCCAGGCGATCTCGATGTTGTCGCTCCGCGTGAAGAGCGTCTGATCGCCCAGCATGCAATCGAGGAGGAGGCGCTCGTAGGCGTCGCGCATTTCGCCCCCGAACGCTTCCCGGTAGCTGAAGTGCATCGTCAGCGCGCTCATGCAGAGCTTCGGGCCGGGCAGCTTGGCCTGGATCTGGAGCGACATCCCCTCTTCCGGCTGCACGTTCAGGGCGAGCACATTCGGCGCGAGCTGCTCCGGCTCGATCGGGGTGAAGATGGAATGCGGCACGCTCTTGAACGTCAGGGCGATCTCGCTCACGCGACGCTTCAATCGCTTCCCGCTCCGCAGGTAGAAGGGAACACCCTGCCAACGCCAGTTGTCGATCATGAACTTCACCGCGGCATACGTCTCGACGGACGAGTGATCGTCGACGCCGCGCTCGTCTCGATAGGCGCAAAGCTCCTGCCCTTCCTCGTTCCGGTCGGTATCGTACTGGCCGCGCACGACCCAGTCGCGCAGCTCGGCCATCGGAAACGGCCGGATGGATCGCAGGAACTTCGACTTCTCCTCGCGAACGCGATCGGCGTCGAACGACGTCGGAGGTTCCATGCCCACCATCGTGAGCATCTGCAGCATGTGATTCTGGAACATGTCCCGAAGCAGGCCGGTCTGCTCGAAGTAGCCGGCCCGATCCTCCACGCCGACCGACTCGGCCACCGTGATCTGGACGTGGTCGACGTAGCGACGGTTCCAGATCGGCTCGAAGATCGCGTTGGCGAATCGGAACATCAGGATGTTCTGCACCGTGTCCTTGCCGAGGTAATGATCGATGCGGTAGATCTGTCGCTCGTCCAGCTCGCGTTGGAGCTTGCGATTCAGGGCCACGGCGCTGTCCAGGTCGTAGCCGAGCGGCTTCTCGACGATCACGCGTCGCCAGCTCAGCACGTCGGACGTCTGCTTGATGAGCTTCTGTCGACTGAGCCGCCACACGACGTCCTCGTAGATGACCGGCGGAATCGAGAAGTAGAAAAGCCGGTTTCCGCCCGTCTCATGGTCGATCTCCAGCCGGCGGATCCGGCGGGACAGCGCCGCGTACGTCCGCTGTTCCTTGTAGTCGCCATGGACGTAGTAGCACCGCTGGACGAACGCGTTGCGGTCGTTCTCGTCGACCTCCGCGGCATGCGGCTCGATGGCCTTGCAGACCTTCTCGCGGAATTGCTCGTCGGTCATCTCCGTCCGGGCAGCGCCCAGGACGAAGAAGTTCGCGGGAATCAGCTTGCGATGGAACAGGCTGAACAGGGCGGGGATCAGCTTGCGTTCGGTCAGGTCGCCCGAGGCGCCGAAGATGATGACCCCGCACGGATCGGGCCGTGATTCCATGCAGAACTGGTCCAGCCGCGTCGTCTGCGACGGAATGGTGGTGGTCATACGGCGGCCTCCCATCTGCGTGCCCGCGTGCGGAACTGCCGACACTCTATCCTACACGCTCGGTCGGCGTTCATCATCGGCCGCTTCTGAGATTCTGGGCCCACCCGGGCCGCCGGGCCGACGCCGGAGACCCCTAGGCGACGGTCTTCAGCGCGTAGGGCCATCCCACCAGCCCGCCGTCCATGAACTTGACGTCCGGGAAGCCGGCGCCCTCCAAAATCCGCTGGGCCTCGTATCCGCGGAGGCTGATCTTGCAGTAGGTGATGATCTCCTTGTCGCGCGGCAGCTCGTCGACCTTCTCGCGGAGCTTGCCCAGGCCGATGGTGACCACGCGTGGGTCGTCGATCCGCATCTGCTCGATCTCCGCCGGGGTTCGCACGTCGAGCAGCACGAAGTCGTCGCCGTCCTGCATCTTCGCGTGGACCTCGTGCGGGGAGATGGCCTTGGCGAGACCGTCGCGCTTGTTGCGCAGGATATTCGCGGCCGTCGCGACGTTGTCGATCGGCCCGTTGAAGGGCGGCGCGTAGGACAGGTCGTAGGCCGGCAGGTCGTCGATCGTCGCGCCGTAGTGCAGCGCGGTCGCCAGCACGTCGATCCGCTTGGCGCACTCGCCGGGCCCGACGACCTGCGCGCCCAGCAGCTTGCCGGTGTCGGCCTCGGCGATCAGCTTGACCATGATCGGCTGGCTGGTCGGGTAGTAATGGGTCTTGTCCGGCCCGGGCGCGATGGAGACGACGACATCGTGTCCCTGCTCCCTTGCCCGGCGCTCGGTCAGCCCCGTGCGTGCGACGGTGAAGTCGAACGCCTTGAAGACGCACGTGGTGACGATCCCGTCGAACGTGGCCTCCCTGCCGGCGATGTTGTCCCCGATGATCCGGCCGTGCTTGTTGGCCGTCGAGCCGAGGGGGACGAAGACCTTTCGTCCGCTCACGCGATCCGTGCATTCCACGCAGTCGCCGCCGGCGTAGACGTCCGGGTCGCTCGTGCGGCAGTATTCGTCGATGGCGATCGCGCCGGTCTCGCCGATGTTCAGGCTCGCCTCCTCGGCCAGGTCGACGTTCGGGCGAATCCCGATGGCAATCAACACGAGGTCCGCCTCGATCCGTTCCTCGCCCGCGACGACCGCCGCCACGCCGCCTTGGCCGTTGTCTTCGATTGCCGTGGCCTTCGTGCCGGTCAGAACCCTCACGCCCTTGGACCTCAGATGCTTCATCAAGAAGGCCGCCGGCTCGGAATCGAGCAGGGACGGAACCACGTGGTCCTGCATCTCGATGATTGTGACGTCTACCCCTCGGGCCGTCAGGGCCTCCGATGCCTCCATGCCGATGAGCCCGCCACCGAACATCACCGCCCGCTTGACCTGGCCGGCCTCGACCGCCTGTCGCATCTGGACCGCCTCTTTCGGGTGGTACAGTCGGTAGACCCCCTCGAGATCGATCCCCTCGAGCGGAGGCTCGAAGGCACGAGCCCCCGTCGCGATCACGAGCTTGTCGTAGGGGAGCGTCTGCGTCTTGCCGCTTTCGAGGTCCTTGACGTGGACGAGCTTGTTGGCGCGGTCGATCCGCTCGGCCAACGTCTTCGTCATCACGTCGATATCCTTCACCGCCTTGAAGAACGCGGGATTCCGAAGCGTTCCCACCGGCGTGTCGAGCAGGCTCTCGAGCTTCTCGACCTTGCCCTCGACGTAGTACGGCAGCCCGCAGGCGGCGTAGCTGATGTACTCGCCCTTCTCGACGACGGTGATCCGCACCTCCGGATCGAGCCGCCGCAGGCGCGCGGCCGACTTCATCCCCGTCGCCACCCCACCAATGACCACCACGTTCTTGAGCGTACTCATCTGCAGGCTCCTTGTCCTGTCTGCTCCGTGCGGGAAGACATCTCGCACGTCCACCGGTCCGGCTGCGGCGTCGACACGATTCGCCGGAACGGCCTCCGCGCCTCACGGCGTTTCCGATTCCTCATCCTTCCGCTCGGCCAGAATGGCCTGGATAATGCAGTCGGCCCGATAGCCGCACGGCTTGCCCTCATTGGGGCAGTAGGCCTCGTCCCAAGCCATGGTCTTGCCCGTCTTCTTGCAGACGAGCTTCTGCGCGCTGCCGGCCCGGGGAGTCTCTCGATCTTCGTCTTTCGACTGGGGCGCCCTTGAGGGTTCTTCCTGTGCGTTTTTCTCCGGCATTCGGTGCGCACTCCACGCCTCGGACCGTGGGACGGTCCTTCCATGCTCCGTGCTTGCCTGTCGGTCGTGTTGAAAAGCGCGGGCGATTAGCCGGCGGCCTTGTCGATCGCTTCGACGTAGTCTTCCTTGCCGCGAACGCCCACAAAGGTGCTGACGGCCTGACCGTCCTTGAACACGATCACGGTCGGGATCGACTGGATACCGAACTTGCCTGCGACGCCCTGGAGCTTGTCGACGTCGACCTTGTAGACATCGGCCTTACCGCTCATCTCTCCGGCGAGGTCCTCAATGACGGGTCCCAAGGCCTTGCAGGGCGCGCACCAATCAGCATAGAAGTCGACAAGCACGGGCTTGTCCGCCTGGAGCACCTTGCTCTCAAAATCGCCTTCGGAATCAATCGTCTGCGCCATGGATCCGTTCTCCGTGTTTGATTTGGTTAGCGGCGCTGCTTGCGTCGTGAATTGCAGTGCCACATACACTCCGAACGCCGCGCCGATCAGCACGGCCACCTGCCACCGATTCGTCATAGGACAGCTACCCCCTTGGCAGCGCACGAAGGCGCTCCAACCGTAGCCGGCCATCCCGCCCGCCGCCAAGCCGATCAAGAGTTTCCACCACATTGCACGCCCCTGTCAAACGCTTGCTGCCTCCGATGCTTGGAGGTCGCCGGAAGCCCGGCCGCCCCGAGCGCCCTATCTCCCGCAGTGATCCCGGATGCAGTGGATCACGCGCACGACGTTGGGGTTGCTGATCCGATAGTAGACCCACGTTCCGGACCGCCGGCTCTCCAAGACGCCACGGTCCTTCATGAGGTTGAGCTGCTGGCTGGTCACGGCCGGTTTCGTCCCCAGCTCCTCGATCAAGTCGCTCACGCACAGCTCCCGGTCGTCCAACAATTCGATGATGCGAAGCCGCAGCGGATGGGCAACGGCCTTGAGCGTATGCGCCACGCGCTCGAGCGGTTCTTCCCGGATGGGCTCAAAAATCGGTGGCGTCTGTGTCGTCATGCTTACAGTATATAGCGATATTCTAAAATGTCAAACTGCTTTCCTTGGATTCTTGGATGCCCGGTACGCGCGTGGGCTTGCTTTGATCCCGGATGGGAACCCTCTATGCTGTGGGCATCGCGCCCTGCGTCCTCCGGTATTGGGCGCGATCGTACGGAAGTGGCAGGGCGACAACACGATCTCCAACCAAGGAGCGACGTTCGATGACCACAGAACTGGCGATCAAGGGCGGGCCCAAGGCCGTGCAGACCGACCCTGGCGACATGTTCACCTGGCCGATCATCACCGAGGAGGACGAACAGGCCGTCCTCGAGGTGCTGCGCACCGGCCGGATGTCCGCCTGGGACGTCACGCAGCAGTTCGAGAAGGACTATGCCGAGTGGCATGGGGTCCGGCATTGCCTGGGGTTCAATACCGGCACGGCCGCACTGCAGGCGGCGTTCTGGGCCTGCGGACTCCGCCAAGGCGATGAGCTGATCGGCCCGAGCATGACCTACTGGGCGAGCTGCCTGCCCGCGTTCAGCCTGGGCGCGACGATCGTTTTCGCCGAGACCGATCCGGACACGCTCTGCCTCGACCCCAACGACCTCGAGCAACGCATCACCGACCGCACCAAGGTCATCGTGCCGGTGCACTACGCCGGTTACCCGTGCGACATGGACCCCATCATGGAGATCGCCGACGCCCGAGGCATCAAGGTCGTCGAGGACGTCAGCCACGCCCACGGCGGGCTGTACAAGGGCAGGCTCGTCGGCACGATCGGCCACGTCGGCGCGATGTCGATCATGTCGGGCAAGTCCCTGGCCGTCGGCGAGGGCGGCATGCTCATCACCGACGACGAGGAGATCTGGCGCCAGGCCGTCGTCTGGGGCCACTACGAACGGACCGCCGAGGTCACCAAGGGCACGGAGTGGGAGCACTTTTCCGGCCTGCCCTGGGGCGGCGTGAAGAACCGCATGCACCAGCTCAGCTCGGCCGTCGGGCGCGTGCAGCTCAAGCACTACAAGGACCGCATGGCCGAGATCCAGAAGGCGATGCACTACTTCTGGGACCAGCTCCACGGCGTGCCGGGCATCCGTGCCCATCGCCAGCCGAAGGACTCCGGCAGCACGATGGGCGGGTGGTATGCCGCCAAGGGCATCTACCACGCCGAGGAAATCATGCACCTGCCGATCGAGAAGTTCTGCGAGGCCATGGCGGCCGAGGGCGTGCAGATCCGCGCCGGCGCGAATCTGCTCATGCATCAGCACCCGCTGCTCAACGAGGCAGACATCTACGGCCACGGCAAACCGACGCGATTGGCGAACGCAAGCCGGGACGACATCCTTCAGCCGGCCGGCAGCCTGCCGAGGACCGAGGAAATTCCCACCGGATGCTTTAGCATCCCGTGGTTCAAGCACTACCGCCCGGAGATCATCGACGAGTACGTCGAGGCCTTCAAGAAGGTCTGCCTGCGGGCCGACGAGCTGGCGCTGGAGGCGTAGCCTTGGATCGAACGTCAGTCACACCTTCGCACCTCTGATTCTGGTATCATGGGTGTGAAAGGTGATACGCCATGAAATTCCAGAGGATTACGGTGAATCCGGAAGTGTGCACGGGGAAGCCTTGCATACGGGACCTTCGGTTTCCCGTTTCGCGGCTACTTGGGCTTCTGGCTTCGGGCGAGACGAAGGAGACGATTCTGGAAGCCTACCCCTATCTGGAAGCGGAAGACATTGACGAAGTTCTTCGCTATGCCGCCTCGCTTGCCGAGGATGAGACCGTCGAATTGGCCTCATGAAATTCCTTGTCGACATGCCGCTCTCGCCCCACCTCGCCAAGCGGCTGCGGGAGCTCGGCCACGACGCCCTTCACGCATCTGAACTCGGATTGGCGGAAGCCCCGGATACGGAGATACTTCGGCATGCAGTTGGCGAAGATCGTGTGATCGTCACGGCCGATCTGGACTATCCGCGACTGCTGGCGTTAGCAGGTACTTCGGGACCGGGCCTCGTTCTCTTCCGCGGTGGAAGCTGGAGCGAAGCAGAAAGCGCAAGCTACCTGGAGAAAGCTCTTAGGATCGTTCCTTCTTCGGAACTACCCTCCTCCGTTGTCGTTGTGGAGCACAATCGTATCCGACGACGGACGCTACCGATCGAATGACCAACGAATGCCAAAAAGGTGAATCCATGCCGAAAACCCAACTCCTTTACGGCAAGGGCACGCTGACGGTCGAGCACGACGACGCGTGGGACGTCTTGCGCCCCGGCCATCCAGAAGTGCACGCCGATCAAGTCGGCGCGGTTGCCGATGCGCTCAAGGCGCCCATCAACTCCCCGCCACTCGACGAGATCGCCCGCGCCAACATCGGCGGCAAGGTGGTCATCGTGATCAGCGACATCACCCGCCCCGTGCCCAACGCCAAGATCCTCGCGCCCGTCCTCGACGTGCTCCGCGAGGCCGGCCACGCCGACGAGGCCATCACCATCCTCATCGCCACCGGCATGCATCGTCCGAGCACGCAGGAAGAGCGGATCGAGCTCGTCGGCGCGGAGATCGCCGGTCGCTACCGCATCTTCGACCACCATGCCGAAGCGCCCGAAGAGCAAGTCCTGCTCCCCGAGCCGACCGCCAGCGGCACGAGGATGTATGTCGACAAGGAGTACGCCGAGGCGGATCTCAAGATCGTGACCGGCTTCATCGAAGAGACCGAGGACGTGGCGTTCTACAACAGCGC
>CAZKCX010000237.1:0-9368 GCA_964550865.1 uncultured Planctomycetales bacterium | reverse complement strand
ATCGTCAAGAACGAGAAGGATGTCGGCAAGCGTGCGGCCGATCTCATCGAAGAGGAGATGCAGGAGCACCGGAACCCGGTGCTCGGGCTGGCCACGGGCAGCACACCCATCCCGACCTACAAAGAGCTGATCCGCCGCTGCAAGAAGGGCAAAGGCCTGGACTTCTCCACCTGCATCAGCTTCAACCTCGATGAGTACGTCGGCCTGAGCGGAGACCACGACCAGTCTTACCGCTACTTCATGGATCAGGAGCTCTTCAACCATATCAACATCAACAAGAAGAACACGCACGTACCCAACGGAATGGTCAAGGGCATGAAGGCCATCCAACAGTCGTGCGACGAATACGAGCAGATGATCGACGACGTCGGCGGCGTCGACTTGCAGCTGCTCGGCATCGGCGGGAACGGGCACATCGGCTTCAACGAGCCCGGCAGCTCGCTCGGATCGCTCACGCGCATCAAGACCCTGACCACGCAGACCCGTAAGGACAACGCGAGGTTCTTCAGGCGCATGAGCGAGGTGCCCAAGTACGCGATCACCATGGGGATCGGCACGATTCTCAAGGTCCGTAAGGTCATCTTGCTTGCGACCGGCGAAAGCAAGGCCGACGCGGTCGCCCAATCGCTGGAAGGCCCCGTCAGCAGTATGTGCCCGGCCTCGGCGTTGCAGCTCCACCGCTTCGCGACCTACGTCATCGACAAGGCCGCGGCCAGCAAGCTGACCTTGGACACATACGAGACCAAGTAGTCGATCGGCCCTGGTGCATAACGCGTCGGCCGAGCTACCCTCTGTATCGCCGGAGACATACGACTGCGGAGGATCCCGGCGAGGAGATGAATTGATGCGACTCATTCTGTTCGACGGCCCCGAGGAGCAGCGGGCCAAGTTCTATCCGCTAACGTACTGTCGCCCCGTTTGGGAGCTGCGCTGCGGCATGACCTCCCTCGGCGAGAAGCTCATCGCCAAGCTCGGGGCCAAAGACGTGGCCTACTTCGTGGCCGACTTCATGGCGGCCGAATACACCTCAAAGGTTGACGGCAAGGTCAATGACGCCTCGGTCCTGTCCGGAGATGCCCTGCTGCTGGCGCACGGCTCGGTCAAGGCGGCCACATTGGACGTCAAGCCGAACGGGCCCAGCGAAGTCGGGAAGATCGGCGATGTCGTCGCGTATGTTCGCGTCGCCAAAGACGACCTGGAGAAGCTCGACACGGGCTCGCTCGACGCGTTCTTGCAGAGCGCCTGCAAGCAGCTGCCCAGCGTCGACTGCAAGGCCGAACGGTTCGAGTACGTCTGGGACGTGATGCTGGAGAGCCCGCACCAGATCATCGACGACTTCAAGGCGGCCGGTCAGAGCGGTATCGAGGGCACGATCGAAGAACCCTCGGCCATTCGAGGCGGCAAGGGCGATGTGTTTGTCGGCCCGGGCTGTGAGATCCATCCGATGGTCGTCATTGACGCCTCGGAAGGCCCGGTCTACCTGGATGAAGGGGTCGAAGTCCACCCCTTCACGCGCATCGAGGGCCCCGCCTACGTCGGCAAGAAGACGATTCTCCTCGGAACCAAGCTTCGCGAAGGCTGCAGCGTCGGTCCGGTCTGCCGGCTGGGCGGAGAGATCGAGGAATCCGTGATCCAGGGACACTCCAACAAGTATCACGACGGATTCCTCGGCCATGCCTACGTCGGAGAATGGGTCAACCTCGGTGCCCTGACGACCAACAGCGATCTGAAGAACGACTACACGAGCGTCGAGGTCATTCAGAACGGCATCAAGGTCGATACCGGCAGCAACAAGGTCGGCGCGATGATCGGCGACCATACCAAGACATCGATCGGCACCCTCTTGAACACGGGGGCCATCGTCGGAAGCATGTCGCTGATCATGGCCACCGGTCAGCCGCTCCAGAAGACGATCCCCGCGTTCTCATGGCTGATCAACGGGATTGTGACCAAGGGATTCGGTCGAAAGGCGCTCTACCGTACGGCCGCAACGGCGATGGGACGACGCAAGCAGGAGTGGACGGAAGCCACGGAGTCCATGTGGGAAGCGGTCTATGAGTTGACGGCCGAGGAACGAAACGCCGCCATCAAGCGTGGACGTAGAATGAATTCCTAATTAGGATAGGGTCATTGCTGGGGCCGCAAGGACGTGTACCCCCCCCAGGGCAAGCCTTCCTGGCATGGAGGATAGAAAACGATGGATAAGCTCGAAGTACAGGAACGGGTGATCAAGGTCACGGCCAATGTCTTGAAGGTCGACCCGTCGGAGGTTACGCTTGAGTCCGATTTCTCCGCCGATCTCGGTGCTGAGTCGATCCAGTCCATCGAGCTGGTGGCGGCATTCGAAGAAGAGTTTGACATCGAGATGGATGAAGATGCCGCTCTTCAGGTGATGACCGTCGGTGCGGCGGTGGACTTCATTCACGATTACGTTATCAGGAAGTAGCACCCGGCCAAGGCGGAAGCCGGCGTGCATGGCGGCGCCGGGAAGCTCCGGTCGCCGCGCCGTGCGCGCCGAGGGACGACCTCGCACCCCTCGTGGTGAGTGGCCATGAGGCTTCATGCGCGGGCTGGGATTGTGGGAGGATGCCAGCATGTACAGATACGCCCTACAGGACGTGTCCGATCCGAATCTCATTGAGGACCAGTTCAACTACGCCAAGCCCCCTCGGATCCGATTCACGGGCCCGATCTACGAGGAGATGGACGGGCAGTTGATCGCCATCGATCCGGACGAGGCGCTCGCGCGGGACCTGTGCGTCACCGACACGACGTTTCGCGACGGGCAACAGGCCCGCCCGCCCTACACGCTCGATCAGCAAGTCCAGCTCTACGAGTATCTGGCGAAGCTGGACAACGGCATGGGCGTGATCCGCCAGACGGAGTTCTTCCTGTACACGAAGAACGACCGGGCGGCGCTCGATCGATGCCGGGAACTCGGGCATCGCTACCCGGAGATCACGGGCTGGATTCGCGCGAACAAAGGGGACTTCCGCCTGGTCAAGCAGGCCGGGCTTGCCGAGACGGGCATGCTGACGAGCTCGAGCGACTACCACATCTTCCACAAGCAGAAGCAGACGCGACGCCAGGCGTTCGACCAGTACATCGGGGTGGTCGAGGCCGCGTTCGAGGCGGGCATTCGACCGCGTTGCCACTTGGAGGACGTCACGCGGGCGGACTGGGAAGGGTTCGTCTTCCCGTTCGTGCAGAAGCTCGCGGAGCCGAGTGAGCAGGTGCCCCATCACCTCAAGGCAAAGGTCCGCCTGTGCGACACCATGGGCTTCGGCGTCACGTACCCGGGCACGGCCCCGCCGCGTTCGATCCCGAAGCTGGTGTATAAGATGATTCACGAGTGCGGGATTCCACCGGAGCGGCTTGAGTGGCACGGGCACAACGACTTCCACAAGGTGCACATCAACGGCGTGACGACGTGGCTCTACGGATGCGATGCCGTCAATTGCACGCTGTTCGGCTTCGGTGAGCGCACCGGGAACCCGCCGCTCGAGAGCGCGATCATGGAGCTGATCGCCTTGCGCGGCTCCACCCTGGGTCTCAAGCTCCACTACATCACCGAGGCGGCGGACTACATGCGCTCGATCGGCATGCCGATCCCGGACAACTACCCATTCGTGGGCAAAGACTTCAATACGACCCGCGCGGGAATTCACGCGGGGGGCTTGCGCCGAAACGAACGGATCTACAACATCTTCGACACGGGCGCGCTGCTGAAGCGCCCGCCCAAGGTGGCCATCACCGACAAGACGGGCACGGACGGCATCGCCGTCTGGGTCAACGACTTCCTCGGGACGAAGGGAACGCCCGACGCCGTCGGCGTGACCAAGGTCGTCAAGATCCAGCGATGGGTGATGGAACAATACAATGATCATGGCCGCATCACGGCCATCAGCGATCCCGAACTCGTCGATCAGGTCAAGGAGCACCTGCCCAAGCTCTACGAGAAGTACAAGGGCAACAGCCACGGGTAGTCTGCGGACTTGCGGAGCTTGCTCGGGCCCGCGGCGCGGCGGGCTCGAGCGGACGCGGTGCGACGGAGCTGCCCGGTCTGACGCGGCGTCCTGCAGACGGAATCGGAAATCTTGTCTCTCGTCGTTCGTGGCGAGCGTCCTTAGAGAGGACGCGATCGCATCGTACGCGGAGTGCCTCGCGGTTGATCTCATCGACCGTCGCGCTATAATTGCGTTCGGTGCGGATTGGGAGTGATTTCCGGCCGGGCTCAGGTATCCTTGCCCCGAGACCCCAATATGTCCTCGTCCATTCGTCCGCCTGATCCCTTGCCGAATCCACCGTCGAGCCCGAATCCCAACCTCCGAAGCGCGCCCGAGGTCCCTGCCGCTCCCGCGTGGCGTCCGGTCCGCATTGCCGTCAACGGGAAGATATGGCACGTCCGGCCGGGGTGGGAATGGCTCGTCTACGGCCAACGCGCGCCGAACTGGCTGCACCTGATCGCCGAGCCCAACGCCGAGCCGATCAAGCGCAACGCCGCGCGGGAGGTGTGGCGTGTCCGCGTGGAAGGCCAAGACTACTTCGCGAAACTCTACCGCGAGACGGGTCTGTCCGGGAAGATCCGATCCCTGTTTCGTGGAACGGGATGCAAACTCGAATGGCGGGCGAGCCGACACGCCCTGAAGCACCAGATCGCAACGGTCGACCCGATCGCGTACGGGGAAGTGGGGCTTCGCGGCTTGGGGGGACCGGGGATCTTCATTACACACGGGTTGCCTCAGGCCTTGCCGCTAAACGAGTATTGGCAGCGAAAGGTCCTGACCGCGCCCCTTTCGCGGCGGCGCGAAGTGGTCAATGCCGTCATCGAAGCCGCCGCGACGGCGGTCGCACGCGCCCATCAGTTCGGCTTCCACCATCGCGATCTGCACGCGGGGAATCTGCTGGCCACCGAGGAACCCGACGGCCGCCCCCGCGTGGTGTTCGTGGATCTGCACAATGTTCGCGTCGGCCGGCGGGTCCCCGACGACTCCGCCATCCGGAATCTGGCCCAACTGAACCAGTGGTTTCGACTGCGGGCCACGCGAACCGATCGCTTGCGGTTCCAACGGTTCTACATGGCCTTCCGGGAAGAGCTGTCGAGGCGCACGGGCAGCGGACCCAGCATTCAGCTCAGCTCACGGGATTTCGTGGAAGCACTCGAGCGGGCGGCACGGCGTCATGCCCGGGCGCTCTGGGCCAAACGCGACCGCGTCGCGATGCGAAACGGCAAGTACTTCTGCCACGTCAAGGCCCGCGGGGGATGGCGTGGCCACGCCTTCCTACGGGCGAAGCATCCCTCGCCTCACAGCCGGGCTTCTCGGATGCACTTCGCCCCGAGCCAATGGCGCAACTGGCTGAGTCATCCGAAGGATCTGATTCGCCGAGACCGGCCCGGGGTGATCAAGGACTCGCACTCGGCCTACGTGGGGCGGACGCATCTGCCCACACAAGACGGGCCGCTCGAGGTCATCGTCAAGCAAGGACGCAGGCGCACGTTCTTCAAGCGCATCTCGCGGCTCTTCGCACCCTCGCGAAACCTGCAGAGCTGGAAGAAGGGCTACCAGCTGCTTAATCGCGACCTGCCGACGGCCCGCCCGCTGGCGGTCCTGGAGCGACGTCGCTTCGGACTGCTCCGGGACAGCGTCCTGCTCACCGAGGCCCTGCCGGGCGCGCGAGACTTCGACACGTTTCTCCGCCTCGACCTGCTTCACGCGAACGCGGAGACGGTTCGCAAGGCAAAGAGCCGACTTCTGGAGGCGCTGGTCCGCTTGATCAAGGACATGCAGCAAAAGGGTTTTGCCCACCGCGACTTCAAGGCCGCCAATCTGATGGTCCAGTACGAGCCCGCTAGCGGAGAGCCCCCAAGGCTCACCCTGGTCGACCTCGACGGGCTCTCGCTCCGACGAGAACTCTCGTGGGAAGAACGCCTTCGTCCGATCGTCCGCCTGAACGTCAGCATGGACGAGGCGAAGATCGTCACGCGAACCGATCGTTTGCGCTTCCTTAAGGCCTACTTGATCGGCCCCGGCCGGAGCGACGCCAACTGGAAAGAGGTTTGGCGGCAGATCCAGAGCTTGAGCGATCGCAAGCGAGCCCACAAGGAAAAACGCCGCCAGTGGAAGCTCAAGCACTACGGACGGCCGTGAACCGTCCCAGCCTCTCGTGAGGCTCCGTGGGGCAACTCCGCGCCCGGGGGCGTCCCGGCGGGGGGCGGTTGCCGTACCCTGTTGTCATCACGGGATTTCCGCAAGCCACCGACGTCCGCTAGCCTACCAACCACAACGAGTTAGGGCGATTTTGTACAGCCCGCCGCGGGCAACGGCCGATAACAAGAATGTGCCACTGAGCGAGGGAGCCGCGCGCCCCGAGGATCCTTGGGCTTCGACGCGCGGCATGACGCATCACCCAGCATCCTACGACGAGGGGCCGTCCCGTTGGTAACACGTTCCGAACAGCGTCGGCAGGCCTTGCTACTCTGCTACCGACTGATCCTGCTGGCGGGTTGTGGCTTTGTCTGGTTGTCTCTGGCGACATTTGATTCCCACGACTGGCCTAGCACCAAGGCCTGGCCGCATCCGAACCCGCCGATCAACATCTGTGGCTGGGTCGGGGCGTGGATGGCCTACCACTTGTTCTACTGGTTTGGGCCGGGAGCGTATGTCGTCGTCCTGTTCGTGACGGTTATGACGGTCGCGGCGATGCTCCGCGGGCGCGTGAACGACCCCTGGCTTCGGGCGTTTGGCGTCCTCTTCCTGGTCGCGGGAACGGCCGCTTCCGTGCGAATGATCTCCCCGGGCGGGCCGGTGTCCCTGCCCCACGGAAACGGGGGGATCGTCGGCATCGCGATCGTCACGTTTCTGGCCAAGCACTGCTCGACGGCCGGGACGGCCTTGATCGTCCTCTGCGGAATTGCGATCGGCCTGCTGCTCGCCGCCGAAGGGCTCATGATCCGGATTCCGCAGATGGTAGGCCGGTTCGGCCACCAGGCGGCCTCCATGGCGGGCACGGCCGGATATGTCTTGGTCGACCGAACAGGCCAAGTCCTCGCGACCGCGGCCGCAAGCCGCGAACGGATACGCGCGGAGCGCGCGAAGCACCAACGGGAGGACCGAGCTCCCGAACCACCGACAACAACCGAAGAAGAATCCGACGAAGGGCTATCCCGACTCCACTGGCCGGAATGGCTCCGCATGCCGCGCGTCGAGCTTCCCTCCTGGTCGAGCGTACGGAAACAACGTCCCGATTCCCAAGAAGGACCGGACCAAGAGGAGGAGGCAGACGAGCCGCACACGCGAATCAGGCCCGAACCTGCCGAGGCAGATCCGGAGGCCGACGCCGAAGCGGACTTTGATGCCATGGACGTTGACGGCGAAAGCTCGGAGGACGCCTTCGACGAAGGAGAGGAGGAGTCGGCGGAGGACGAGGCTCCAACGTCGGAGGTCGAGGAAGAAGAGGACCCCGACATGCTCAAGGCCTCGATCGCGACCGAGCCGGTCGTGCGATCGCGGAAGCCCCCGTCCGCCAAGGCCAAGCAGGAAATCACGCCCTATCCGCGCCAACTCGGGGACTACGAGCTGCCCCCCCTGACCTTTCTCGACGACCCGGAATACGGTTTCGTCGCGCAGCAGGAATCGGTCGTTCGCGAGAAGGCCAAGATTCTCGAACGGACGCTCGAGGAATTCCGCCTGCAGACGCGCGTGGTCGAGATCGACACCGGCCCGGTCATCACCATGTACGAGCTGGAGTTGAGCCCGGGCATCAAGGTCAGCCAGATCGTCAGCCTCAGCAACGACATCGCCCGAGCGCTGAAGGCGCCGAGCGTTCGCGTCGTCGCCCCCATCCCCGGAAAGAGCACGATCGGCATCGAGGTGCCGAACATCGACAAGGAGAACGTCCGGCTCAAAGAGCTGCTTACGATGACGGGGGATCGCTGGCAGAAGATGCGGCTCCCGCTCTTCCTGGGCAAGGACGCCAGCGGCACGCCGTTGGTCAGCGATCTCGCCAAGATGCCCCACCTGCTCATCGCCGGCACGACCGGCTCGGGCAAGAGCGTCTGCATGAACAGCATCGTGATGAGCGTGCTGATGACGCAGCGACCCGACATGGTCAAGATGATCCTCGTCGACCCGAAGATGGTCGAGATGAGCATCTTCAAGGACGTGCCGCACCTGATGTGCCCGATCGTCACCGACATGAACCGGGCAGAGATGATCCTCGACTGGGCGACGACCAAGATGGACGAGCGGTACGAGCTGCTCGCCGAGGCCGGCGTGCGGAATATCGCCGCTTACAACCGGCTGACCCGTGAGGAGCTGGACGAGATCTTCCAGCCGGCGAGCGAAGAAGAGCGGGCCAAAATCCCCCTACCCCTTCCGCAGATCATCATCCTCATCGACGAGTTGGCGGACCTGATGATGACCTCGGCCAAGGAGGTGGAGCACCATCTTTCCCGGCTCGCTCAGAAGAGCCGGGCCGTGGGCATCCACATCGTCGTGGCGACCCAGCGACCGGAGGCCAAGGTCGTCACGGGCTTGATCAAGAGCAACCTGCCTTGTCGAATCGCGTTCCGTGTGGCGAGCCGAATGGATTCGCGCATCGTGCTCGACCAGAACGGCGGCGAGGTGCTCATGGGTCAGGGGGACATGCTGTTCCTGCCGCCGGGCACGAGCAAGCTGACCCGCGCCCAGGGTACCTTCGTCAGCGACGAGGAGCTCAAGGAGGTCATCGCCTTCCTGTCCGACCAGACGCAGCCGGAGTTCCATCCCGAGTTGGTGAACCTCGGTCAGAGCAGCGGCGGCTCGAGCGGCGAGCGCGACGCCCTCTTCGACGAGGCGACGCGGATCATCATCGAGTCCGGCCGCGGCAGCGTGAGCCTGCTCCAACGACGCCTCACCATCGGCTATGGCCGCGCCAGCCGCCTGATCGATCAGATGGCCCAGGCGGGCATCGTCGGACCGTACAAGGGCAGTCAGGCCCGCGAGGTCCTGCTCACGCTCGACGAATGGGACGCCATGAACGACACGGGCGTGACGCGGGGCGAGACGGCCGAGCTTGAGTACGAAGAAGAGGCCGAAGAAGACGCACCGTTCGAGTAGGCTCGCCGCACGGGCGATCCAACTAGTGCTCTGTCGCTCATCAGTTGATGGGTGGGTGGCCCATCGCTTTAGCGATGGGGGACACGAATTCAAGCCGGGAATTCGCGATCCCACCCGAAGAGGTGAGCCACCCGTCGGGCGGACGCCCATCGAATGAGTTGCGACACAACACGAGGTGGCACCGTCACCCCCCCGACCGTGAGTGTCATGGCCTTCCCAGCCGAGGGCGGCTGGGCCACATCCAATGCCGTGAGTGTCAAGCCCCCCCAG
>CAZKCX010000236.1:5772-9433 GCA_964550865.1 uncultured Planctomycetales bacterium | reverse complement strand
AGTTCAGCGAGATGAGGCGCGAGCCTTTGACCTGGATGCGGGTGAAGGTCGCGAAGCCCGGGTTTCCGTTCTTGAGGGCGTTGTCGGGGCCGACCAGCGTGCAGTCCTCGACGATGACGTCGTGGTGCTCGGGCATCTCCTTGTTCTCGACGCGGAAGTAGGCGCCCGCGGCGTCGCCCCACCAGTCGAGGCACCAGAGGTGGCACCGTCGGTAGGTGATCGGCTCGTCCGGTCGGCTCAGGACGCTGCCCACGCCGCCGCCGAACGCCCGCCCGATGCTCACGCAGTCCTCGACGACGACGGTGAAGGGGATGACCTGATTGGTGCCGTCGAAGAAGAGTCCGCCGTCGCCGCCGGTCGCGTAGAGATGGCGGAGGACCCAGCGGTCCCAACACGTGGCCGAGAACGTCTCGTCGGTGTGGGCTTCGGACCAGCCCTTGGAATAGGACTTGATCGTTCCCCACCAGTCATAGCTCTTGAAACCCTTGGCCGGATCGCCCGAGTCAATGACGGCGTAGCCGGTTCGGCCGGAGCCGAGGCTCCCGTCGAAGTCGGCAAGGAGCACGTTGTAGGCGTTCTTCGCGCCCTTGTGGGCGACGTGGAGGTTCGCCTCCATGTAGGTGTCCGGGCGGACGATGACGCGGTGGCCGCCTTTGTCGTCGGGGATGACGCTGAGGGCCTTTTGGATCGAGCGGAAGGCCTTCACCCAGGACGAGCCGTCGGAGTCGTCGCCGAGCTTGGAGACGTAGAACGTCTTGCCCTGGCGCTTCATCGGGATGTCCGCGGCCGAGGCGGCGCCGTGGGCGAGCATCAGTAGGGCGACGAAGGGTGCGCAGGACCGGCAGCGCGGACCGCCGTGTGACGGGGTGCGGCAGGCTTTCTTCGAGAGGGTTCGCATGACGCTTCTCCTATTTGGGGATGGTTCGTCATGCTATCGGTGCGGGCCCCTGGGGTCTAGCAGGGCCCGCTACCACGCCAGGGGCGCGCGCCAGGCCTCGGCCAGTTCGGCGACGGGCACGTCGGCCAGCACGTCTTCGCCTCGGGCAACCTGGAGCCGCGGTTCGTCCGACACCTGCCCGATCTCACGCGAGGAATGCCACTCGAGAGCGCGGAGCCAGGTCAAGGGTGCGTTCGGATCGGCAACCTCGAGCACGTAGCAGCAGGTGTGCTCGGCCCATACCTCCTCTTGCGGCAGGTCGCCGAGGTCGATCGTCGCGCCGAGCCCGGAGGCGATGCACATCTCGGCGATCGTCACGAGCATGCCGCCGTCGCTGACGTCATGCGCGGCGGCCACCGCACCCTCCATGATGTTTCGCGAGACGTCCTCGTGGACGGCGGCGCAGGTCGGGATGCTTTCCGTGGTCACCGGGCTTCGCACGAGGATCAGCTTGGAGCCGGGCCGCTTGAGGTCGCTCGTCACGCAGCGGTTGACGTCCGGCACGATGCTGATCGCGCTGACGAGGAGGGTCTGAGGGATCGCGATCCGGCCCGTCTCCGCCAGGTGCTGCTTGAGCGAGTCCGTGACGCGTTCGACGTCGGTCGGGTCCAAGGCGAATTCGTTGTTGAGCGAGTCCTTGCCGCTGATATAGGGCAGCTGATAGGTCATCGCCGCATCGTGTGCGCCCTGGCAGGCGCGAACCAGCGCGCCGAGCTGCCGCCGGTTGTCGGTTCGTCCCCAGCAGGAGTTGTCGAGGATGGCGGTGCGACCGTAGTCGCCGCCGACGCAGATCACGTTGCGGAGGGCCTCATCGACGGCGGCGACGGCCATCCAGTAGGGATCGCTGTCCGCTACGTGGGGGCACAGGCCGCAGCCGATCGCGATGCCGCGATCGCCCTCGAGCCGGGGACGAATGACGGCCGCGTCGGTCGGTCCCTCGCCCGGGCCGGTGAGGGGCTTGACCGCCCCGGCGCCCTGGACCTCGTGATCGTATTGCCGGATGACCCATTCCTTGCTGGCGACGTTCAGCTCGCCGAGTCGCGCCTTGATCGCCTCGGGCGTGATCGCGACGTTACGATCCGCCGGGACCGCGAACGGTTTGTGCTCGGCCGTCGGGATCCATTCGGCCTGACGCGGCGTTCGCGGCAGACCGTGATGGAGGAACTCCATCTCGAGCTGACCGACAACCGTGCCCTCGTACCGGACGGTGAGCATCTTGTCGTCGGTGAAGCGCCCGATGACCGTCGCCTCGACGTCTTCGGCCTCGAAGAGGGCGAGGATCTTGTCGAGATTGTCCGGCGGGACGGCCAGCACCATTCGTTCTTGGGCCTCGCTGATCCAGATCTCGTCATAACGGAGCCCGGCGTACTTGAGGGGAACGGTCTCCAGGTCGACCTCCGCGCCGATCTCCGCGCCCATCTCGCCCACCGCGCTGCTCAGGCCGCCCGCGCCGCAGTCGGTGATGGCCGAATAGAGGCAGCCGTCGGCGTGGTCGCGGGCCTGTAGGATCGTATCGAGCATCGTCTTCTCGGTGATCGCGTTGCCGATCTGCACGGCGTGGCTGAACTCGTCGGCGTGGGAGTCGGTCAGCTCGGCCGAGCTGAAGGTCGCGCCGTGGATGCCGTCGCGGCCGGTGCGTCCGCCGACGACGAGGATCACGTCGCCGGGATGGCTCTTCTTGAACGCGAGGTCCTTCGGGATGAGCCCGACCGTGCCGCAGAAGACCAACGGGTTGCCGAGGTATCGCTCGTCGAAGTAGACCGCGCCGTTGACCGTCGGGATGCCCATGCGGTTGCCGTAGTCCCGTACGCCGGAGACGACGCCCTTCATCACGCGTCGCGGATGCAGCACGCCGTGCGGGAGCTTGTCGCGCGGGTAGTCGGGTGGCCCGAAGCAGAACACGTCGGTGTTGGCGATGGGCTTGGCCCCTAACCCGCAGCCGATGATGTCTCGGATCACGCCGCCGATGCCCGTGGCCG
The DNA here is from genome assembly GCA_964550865.1 of uncultured Planctomycetales bacterium. GTDB lineage: Bacteria > Planctomycetota > Phycisphaerae > UBA1845 > JAFGLZ01 > JAFGLZ01. The sequence continues at coordinate 6,517 of CAZKCX010000236.1, read as the reverse complement.
CCCCGCCGTAGGGCTCGATGGCGGACGGGTGGTTGTGCGTTTCGACCTTGAAGGCCACGCCGTAGTCGTCGTCGAACTCGATGATGCCGGCGTTGTCCTCGAAGACGGAGATGCACCAGGGCTTGTCCAGATTCGTGGTGACGGCGGCGAAGGTGTCCTTCAACAGGTTGTCGTAGTGGAGCTCGACGGTTTCCCCGCCGGGCCGAGCTTCGTCGGTCGTGACGTTCGCCCCGTGGGGAGGCATGGGCGCGCCGCGATAGACGATCTCGCTCTTCAGCGTCTTGTGGACGCAGTGCTCGCTCCAGGTCTGGGCGAGCGTCTCGAGCTCGAGATCGGTCGGCTCCCGCTCCATTCTCTTGTAGTAGTCTCGGATCGCCCGCATCTCCTCGACGGAGAGAAAGAGGTGTCCCTCGCGGCTGAGCTTGGCCAGCGCGTCGTCGTCGAGGGATCGGATCTCGACGTGCTGGAGCTCCAGCTTGTAGGGCTCCGTGCCGGGCGCCGGTCGGACGGGACGCGCCCCCACGACGATGCGCTCGATACAGTCGTTGGCCAAGGCGCTGGCGGCAATGCGTTGCAGGGCATCCTCGGCGGGGGCAGGCTCAAACACATACCTTCGCGCCGTGCGGACGTCCTCCACATCCAGGCCGAGGTCCCGAATGGCCAACCTGGTCGATGCGGCGACCGGATCCATGACGCCCGGCTTCAGGTGGATCTCGACGGAAGCACCCGAGGCGGGCGAGGGGAT
>CAZKCX010000236.1:0-5762 GCA_964550865.1 uncultured Planctomycetales bacterium | reverse complement strand
TACCGCGTAGCGCTCGGTGACGGGGTCCGCCAGCAATCGCTTGCCGATTTGGTTCGCCTGGTCGCGATCGAGCGGGCCGTCGAGCAGGAAGAGGCGTGAGCTGCGGACGGTCTGCAGCTCGGCCACGCCCAGCTCGCGAACGGTCTGGAGGACATCATGTCCGTGGCTGTCCGATTCCGATGCTCGGGGGGCCACCTCGAGCCGCCAGGAAGTCGTCATGGTTCGATCTCTCGTTCGGCGTAGCGGCGTTGGACCCAGGCGTCCCGTGCCTGCTTGGTCTCTTCGAGGAAACGGCCCACCTGCTCGGCCTCTTCCTGGCGCAGCCAATCTCGGATCGTGCGCAGCCGCTTGATGAGCTCATCGATGGCCGGACCGATCTGCCGACGATTCGTCAGCAAGATGTCCTGCCACATCCCCGAATGGCCCGAGGCGACGCGCGTGGTATCGGCGAAACCCGTGGCCGCGTACTCGAGGCTGTTCTCGCTCGCCGCCACCTCCATCAACGCCGAGGCCACCACGTGCGGCAGGTGGCTGACCTGGGCGACGATGCGATCGTGTTGGGCGGCGGAGATCCGGCGGGTCCGCATGCCGAGGAACTGCCAGAACTGCTCGACGGTCTGAACGGCCTGGTCGTCGGCGCCGGCGGACGGCACGAGGAAGCACTGGGCTCTCTGAAAGAGGTCAGCCCTTGCGAATTCGACGCCGGCCGTCTCGGAACCGGCCATCGGGTGCGAGCCGACGAAGCGTAGGCCTTTGGGGAGATGCTTTTCGGCCCACTCGAGGACGCATTGCTTCGTGCTCCCGACGTCGGTGACGATGGTTCCGTCTTTGAGGTGGTCGGCCAGGTGACGAAAAACCGTCTCGAACCCACCCAGCGGAGTGGCGACGACGACGAGATCGGCCTTGCCAACGCCGCTTCGATAGCTTAGAGTACCCCGATCGATGGCGCCGACCTCGATGGCGCGGGTGATGGAGGACCGTCTTCTCCCCACCCCGACGCGTTCGGCGGGTGATCCCGCGGCCCGCATCGCCAGGCCGATCGATCCGCCCAGCAGGCCGACGCCGACGATGGACACGGTTTCTAATTCGTTGATTTCTAAGGATTTGTTCACTTATCGGATCCTCGTGTCCTCGGTAATCTATCGCTCCGTCCGCGGTGCGTCAATTTTTTTCTTGCCAGCGGGTCGGGGGCTGGTAAGCTGAATAGAGCGTAAGTCAAAAGCCCAGGTGGGTTTCAGGGAAGATGTCCACCGGTGGTGGGGCTCGCACGAGGCAACGAGATGACTCATATTTCGCAGCCACGGCCCTCCGGAAACGGGGTCGGCGGCTATGGGACGTTGGAGTTCGAGAGGCCTCTAGCCCGCATCGAGCGGCAGATCGAGGAGCTCGAGGCCAGCCAGGCCGAGACGGGGCGAGATTACTCGGATACCATCCGCGCCATGCGGACCGAGCTGACCAACGCCCTCAAGAAGACGTATTCCCGCCTGACGCCGTGGGAAATCGTGCTAGTCGCCCGGCATCCCAAGCGGCCCCTGGTCAACGACTACCTTTCCATGTTGGGCAAGGATTTCTGTGAGATCCACGGCGATCGCGCCTTCCGCGATGACCGTGCCATCATGGCCGGTATGACCCGCATGGCCGGCCGCAAGGTCATGCTTATCGGGCACCGCAAGGGCCGAGACACCAAGGAGAAGGTCGACTGCTGCTTTGGGTGTGCCCACCCGGAAGGCTACCGCAAGGCGATGCGAGCGATGCGACTGGCGGAGAAGTTTCGCCTACCGGTCGTTTCGCTGATCGACACGGCCGGGGCGTACCCGGGGATCGGGGCCGAGGAGCGGGGGCAGGCCCATGCCATCGCGCAGTCCATGTTCGAGATGTCTAAGCTCCGCGTGCCAATCGTCTGCGTGGTCATCGGGGAGGGCGGAAGCGGCGGGGCGTTGGCCATCGGCGTGGGCGATCGCGTCGCCATGATGGAGTACGCGTACTACTCGGTCATCTCGCCGGAGGGGTGCGCGGCCATCCTTTGGCGATCGGGAGAGTGCGCCGCGCAGGCGGCCAGTGCGCTGAAGCCGACGGCCAAGGAGCTGAAGAGGCTCGGCATCGTCGATGAGATCATTCGCGAGCCGTTGGGCGGGGCCCACCGCGATCCGCAGCTCGCCGCCACCCACCTCGAGAAGTACATCACCAAGACCCTTTCCGAGCTGTTCAAGCTGCCGACGGAGCGCTTGCTCAAGCAGCGCTGGCAGCGGCTTCGAAAGATGGCCACGCACTTCGAAGACGAGAGCAACCCCAGCGACTCCAAGACGAAGAAGGCGTCGTCGCGGAGCAAGCGCACGAAATCCAAGAAGGAATCGCAGACGGCCGCGACGAGCTAGCTCTGCAAGCGGCGTTCGATCCAGTCGCACATCGCGGTGAGGACTTGCTCCTTTTCCGGCTCGTTGTGCATCTCGTGGTAGCCGTCGGGATAAAGGGTGAGCGTCTTGTCGGACGATCCGCAGCGTTCGTGGAGGAGCTTGCTTCCCGTCGGCGGCACGAGACGATCCCCTGACCCGTGAAACACGAGCAGCGGCGCGGTGATGGCCTGGAATTCGGCCTGGGCCCGGCGAATGCCCTCGTTGAACTGGGCGCCCGTTCGGGCGAGGACCTTGCCGTGGTAGTTCAGCGGATCGGCCTCGTACGCCTCCACGACGGCCGGATCGCGCGAGACCCCGGAGGTATCCATGCTCGCGACGGGCAGCCAGGGCGTGAGCGTCCCCAGGACGCCCGCCAATGCGATCAACAGCGAAGACACGTCGTCCGGCAGCGCGAGAAATGGGCTGCTGAAGATCAGCCCGGTTGCGGCGGGGGTTTCGCGCTCGGCATAGAGGGCCAAAACCATCCCGCCGAGGCTATGCCCCATGAGGAAGACCGATTTGTCGCCCGCCTCTTCGCGGATCCGCGTGACGAACAGCCCGAAATCGTCGATCAGCTCGTCGATGTCGCGCACATACCCGCGCTTGCCGGGCGATCGACCGTGGCCGCGCTGGTCATAGGCATGCACGGCCACGCCGATGCCCTTGAGCGCGGCGGCAACCCGCTCGTAGCGACCCGAGTGTTCGCCGTAGCCGTGGAGCAGGGCGAGATGTGCCCGCGGCTCGCCGTCGGGATCCCAGCGTCGGGTGAAGAGCTGGGCGCCGTCCTGCGTTCGAAGGGGTATGGGTTCGCTCATGGGCTTGCACTCCGGGGCCGAGCCGGCGTTTGTGCGCGGCGATTGTGTACACGCGGCCCGCATTTCATCGCGCGAGCCGTATTCATGCAATCCTGCGTCGGGCCCAACGCATGCAGCTTGGCCGGCTCGGCACGATGTTGCAGAGGGACCGAGGCTCACAGGGCGGTCGATCAGAATGTCCCCAAGCCCTCCAAGAACCGGTTGAGATGCCCGCGCTGCACGAACGTGTCCACGGCCTCGACGGTGGATTCATGATCCATCCCCCAGATCGCGCATCGGCGGTCCTCGTGGGTCAGGTCCATCTGGATTCTCAGGACGTGGTCGATCTCCAGGACGACGGGCACGAGGTCGAACAGATTCGCGGATAGGGCGTTGACGCCCGGACCGCCGACGCTGATCGTGGGCAGCGAGTGAAAGTGCTCGTTATTGAGGTACCAGATGTCCGACAGGACGGTCACGTGCCAGGCCGCGTTCTCCCCCAGCTGCCCCTCGATCGCCTGCTTGAGCTTGTACGCCAGCGGACGATCCATCTCTTCGGCGCGGAGCGTCGCTCCGGCGACGATGAAGATCGTGTTCTCCGGTACCTCCTCGGTGAAGCTCATGGGGCGTGATCCCCTACGGCGCGGACAGTCCTCTCGCGGGACGGTCAGGACGGCCGGATTCCGATCGGGATCGCACCCGGTCGATCGCCTCCTGGGCCGTCCGATCCTGCGGATTATACTCGAGGACGCGTCGATACCGTTCGACGGCTTCGTCCAGACGCCCGCGACGCTCGTAGGCCCGGCCAAGGCGCAGCATCCAGGTCAAGACCTCCGGCCCGTCGCGATAGGGATCGTCCTTGCGGGTCTCCACGGGCGGGCCGAGGAGGATCGCGTCCAGCTCCGTGGCGTCGAGGCGATAGACGAGGATGGTGTAGGCGAGCAGCGCGTCCGGGCGTTGCTCTCGCAGGGCGCGACAGAGACGTGCGAAACGCAATAGGCGGAATGCGGCCACCTCCTCGCGGGGCATGTCCGGCGGCGGAGTGCCGCTCTTCGGATCGGCGAAGTCCCTCCGCAGGAGTTGATAGGCCGCCTCGAACGTCTCCGTCCACGCGTTGGTGGGCATGATGTACATGAGCTGGAGCATCGTCGCGCTGATGCAGTAGTGGCCTGCCCGCCAGGCCTGTAGCTGCGGCGGACGCCAGGGCATGTGGCTCGGCAGCATTGCCGGGTCCAGATCGAAGCGCTCCGGCGTGTCCGTGCCGAAGTAGGCGAGGTAGCTCGGGCGGTCCGCCGCCTGAGCGTCCACGTGGGCCTTCAACGCAGGCAAGTCTTGCCCCCAGTCGAGCGAGCTGTCCACGAGGTGTTGATAGGCGTGGCGCGGCCCGCCGCCGATCCAGTTGAAGTAGGCCAGATAGTGCGGCCAGATCGAGAGCGATGCCGCCGTGAAGAGTGCGGCGACCGCGAGCACGATCCATCGCATCAAGGCGTGTCGAACCCACGCGCCCGCCGCACCGGCGAGCACGAGCAGCAACGGCATCGTCGGCAGGATATGTCGGTGGCCGATGTTGACGGTGGAGCGGATCGCCACAAACCAGTAGACCGCCAGGAACACCAGGATGATAAGGACGCCGCTCGTTCGCGCGCCGCGCGTCCGCGTCGGTGCATCTTCGTTCGCGTCCGCAAGGGTGAGCCGATTCGACGAAGCACCGGACAGCAGATCAGAAGCACTTCTTTGATGGGTGGCCCATGGCTTCACTTGTCCTGAGGGCAGCCGAAGGAGCCGTGGGGTACCCGAATCTCCCATCGAATTCGCGTCCCCCATTTCTGCCTCGGTCGCAGTCGGCACAGGTGACGAGGTGGGCCACCCATTCGGCGCCTCTTCCGCTGCAGCGAGGCGGCGGAATGTGACCGCGAGTCCGACGACGGTCAGCGCCAGCAATCCGAACAGCGGCAGCGGCGTCTTCACCGCGAAGGCGTAGGGAAAATAGTACCACCAGCCGTTGATGCGGCGCTCGCCGTTGAGGAAGCCATACCCCGCGCCAAGCGCCTTAAACTGGAACGCCACGCCGTAGAGATACGCCTCCGGCAGGAGGCGGTGCTGTCGGCAGAAGCGGACCATCGTCCCCACCGCGCCCGAATCGGCCAGGACGTAGTCCCAACTGCTCACCTCGGGCGTGGTCGGCGCGGGCGGGCAGAACCGATCTCGACCGGCGACGGGATCGACCAGGCCCTCATAGCGGAAACGATGGACGGCCCACATCGTCCCGGCGGCGATGGCGGCCTGGATCCCCAGCACGAGCAGCCAAACGCCCAATCGCGCGACGCGGCGATCGACAATGATCGCGTTGCCCAGACGCACCTGCAACGGTCCGCCCCAGAAGATCCGCACGAATAGCATCGCCAGGCCGACGGGGATGATCAGCGGGGCCGACATCTTCGAGAGAAACAGCCCCGCAACGGCCAACGCGCTGAGCAGGACACTCGCCGGCCGGACGTGGCAGAGCATCCACCAGACTCCCGCCAGCGCCGCGGCGAAGAACAGGGACGTGGCCGTCTCCGTCTTGACCAGGCGC
>CAZKCX010000235.1:0-9489 GCA_964550865.1 uncultured Planctomycetales bacterium | reverse complement strand
TCCCCGGCGAATCGGGAACGAACCGCATTCGCGAGGAGGAGACGGTCTGGTCGCCCCGCCGGATGACGGTTCGCACGGACGCGTCCGTCATGGGGGTATAGTCCGGCCTGGTGAACTTCGTCCGGATCGTAATCGGTTCTCCCTCCGCATAGCGGGCCCGATCCGTGCCGATCTTGACGAGCTTCATCCCCGTCGGAAGCTTGCCGGAGGTCGACCAACGCAGCACCTGTGCCCAGAACTTGTGGTGGTACTTGTCGCCGTGCTTGTAGCGAAACCGCCACGTCGCATCCCAGCCTAGGTACAACACCCTCCCGAGACCGTATTGGTGGGCGACCAGCATGGCGTGCTCGCGCTCGGGGGCCTTTCGCTCCACCAGTGCCCCCCCGCCGGGAGCCTCCTGAAGTTCCTTCGGTACGGGGCTTACCACGGTGTCCGCATAGGCAAGCACGTGGGCGGCCTCTTTCGCGTGCGACCACGTGCTCCGCCAATGCATCGCGGGAAAGTCGCTCCATAGCTCGAGATTCGTCTCGTGCTCCACGCTGAACTCGGTGACGATGTGGTTGCGTCCGGTACCGGTCAGACGAAGATGGAACGCATCCTCGAACGCCCCCGTCAGCGCGTGGGCCTGCGACGTCCTCGGAGGGTGCTCACCGTCGTCCGCCCGGCAACGCACGGGGAGCAGACCCGCCAACGGCTGCCCGAGAAACCGATTCGGCATGTGACGCTTGCCGGCCACCACCACCAACGATCCGCCGCGATCGGAAACGAACGCCTCGATCATGCGCTGTTTGTCGATGGGCAGGTCCTCCGGGCTCAGGTCGCCGAGGATGATCACGTCGAAGGCGTTCAAGTCGCCCGCCTCGTCGGGGAGGCGATCGGCCTCGGGCGTCTTGTTGGTCACCCGCGCGGTGACCTGCTGGAGCTCCGGCTGGCGAGCGACGAGCGCGGGGTCGAACAGCACGTGCTGCAACCGCACGGCATCGTCGCGGAGCAGGAGATTGCGCAAGTACCGAAACTCCCACCGCGGCAAACCATCCACGAGCAGCACCTTGGTCTTCTCGTCGCCCACGTCCACGGCGAACACACGTTCGTTGTTCTCCGTGAAGACCTCTTCGGCAAGCGGAGCGATCACAACACGATAGACGTGACGCCCTTGGCCTCGTGGCGTATGCGACATGCGGACCTCGCGCCGAACCCGGTCGGAGTCCAGCGCGATGGTCTTGGCCGTCTTGGGTTCCTGGGCGACGACCTCTCGCCCCAACTCGTCCTCTTCACGAAGGGCCACCGCCTGGCCGCTGTCGTCCAACAGCCGGATCTGAAGCGTACGTCCGGAGAGACCGTCGGCCCGAATGGAGACGGATAGATCGATCGTGTCGTCGACGTGAACGACCTCGGGCACGTCCAAGGCGACAACCGCCGCGTCGGTCGGAGGGCGTCGCCCCCCGATCGTCAGCGGATACACGCTTGCGCCGGAGCCGCCGTATGCCTGGGCGACCTCCACCGGATCTCCCTGGGCGTTCTGGCGACCGTCGCTCAGGACGACGGCGCCCGCGAAACGATCCGAACCGAGTTCCTCGATGACCTTCCGCAGCGCCCCGGCAAGGTCGGTTGCGCTACGTGCCTCGTCTCTTCCCTGAGTCGGCGCCGGTCGTTTGGGTTGAGAGGCAACGCCCACCGGCCCGGTGCCTCGGCCCGCCGGAGAAGGACGCGTCGTCGCCGACGGGAACCCCGAAGCCTCACCGAGGAGCCGCTGTCGCACTTGATCCGCTGCCACCTCTTGCACAGCCCCAGCGAAGGCGAAGCTCCGGACGTCCATCTTCTCGGCCAGGGATCCCAACGGGCCATCCTCGCCTCGTGCCAGGAGCCGCGCGGCGACCTCGCGTCGAGACATCTCACCGACACGTTCCATGGCCCGTCGCGTCTCCGCGTCGGCGGTTCGGGCGAATTCCTTGTCCAGTTCGCGGGCGAGGGCACCCATCGCCTCGATGGTCGTCGCCAGGCCTCGGCGCACCTGCTCGACCGTCGCGGCGGCTCGTTCCGCTCGCCTCGACGCCTCCAAGGAAGGCGCAGACAAACCCGAAAGCACACGCTCGAGGGTCTCCAGTCCGCTTCGCACCTGGGTTTGCAGGCGACTGCGGATATCGACGAGCGCGCCTTCTGCGTCGCGCGGGAGCGTCGGCTGCCCTTCCCGCGCGGCGTCCAATGACTCCAGCATTTCATCGACGACGGCTCGCGCTTTCGAGACCGAATCGGACAGCATTCGAAGCCGAGCCTCCGGAACCGTTGCCCGATTGCCCTCCGCCTGCCCCATCCGGGACACCTCCGCAAGCGTCGCTCGGACGTGGTCCATCGAGGCCGCACATGCCTTCAGTCGTGCCGCGAAGGGGCCAAGCCGGATGGGTCGAGCCGCCTCGCTCAGCATGCCGAGGGCGTCGGCCACCGCCAGACGCTCGCCGGGCGTGCTGTGGCGATCGCAGACCTCCATGCTGATCGACTCGTCGGCGAGGACGGCGAGCACCCTTTCCTGCCTCTCCGTCCGATTCAACCGGACGACCGGCTCGGCCGTCATGGCAAGGAGCAGGAGGACCAGCGCGATCCGCAGCCCCGTCAGCGCGAGCCCCGTCGTCCTGCCGACGTGTTGACGCTCCAAGGTGTAGAGGTAGATCAGCAATCCGGCGATCGCGCCGCCCATCACGAGCAAGCCGGCCGGCCCCGGATCCGTCTTGCTGACGGCGAGCCCGGCGGCGATCACGCCGATCCACAACCACGCGCTCGCCTTGAGGACCAGGCTCAGGCTGAACCGCCTTCGGACGACACCGTCGACGACGACCAGCCACAGAACCGCGAGCAATCCGGTGGCCGCCACCACCCCCCAGAACACAGGCCACAACCCGCCCACGAAGATCAGGCGACTGATCCGGCCTGTGGATTCGATCTGGGCCAGCGTGCTTACCACGCCTTGTCCTCTCCCTGCGAGCCTACTGACCGAACGCAATGCTCGCGGCGCTCTCCTGCGTCCTGCTCGCCGTGATCCGCCGCGTGAGAAACACCTCTCCCAAGAGCAGCAACAGGACGCCGGCCGCCAGGAGCTGCCAGACCTCCGCCCCGACCGAGTCGGTCCGGAGACGCGCCCGCAGATCGTCGGTTCGGTCCACGAAGGAAATCCCCACGCGTTCGGCCAGGGCGTCCTTGGTGGTCTCGTCGAGACGGTCCAGCTTCGATTCCTCCCCACTCGGCCGCACGACGAAGCATCGCGTTTGTGATCCGCCCCCTTCGGTCGTGGTCAATCGATATACACCGGTCGCATCGGCCCGATCGAATCGAAAGACCATATTCGCCCCGTTGCGCTCGCCCGCGAGCTCGACGGTGCGACCGTCCGGACCGACCAAGCTCGCCGCCGGCGCCGTGCCGTCTGCCGCCAACCGCGCGATCAGCGGCTGACCCGCCAGAACGGTCCACTCGGTAAAGGTCGGCGCCGCCAGCCACTGCACCAACTCGTGGACAAGCACGACGTAGACCTTCAGCGCCGGGAGGTTGGACCAATCGACGTCCAGGGGAATCGCCGAGAGCAGCACCCGTCCCCGACCGAACCGGCGCTCCGCGAGGAGCGGCTCCCCGCTCTTCAGGCGCAAGACCACTTGCGCGGATTCCCGGTCGGCCGGCCGGAGCCCGTACCGTCGATACACCTCGACCTTGTCCACGTCCGTCTCGTCCGGATCCGCTGAAAGCGTTACGGCGGGATGGTCCGACCCGCTCTTGCGAACCCTCAAGGGGTTCGCGTGATCCGCGGCGTCCCCTTCGGGAGGCGTCAACTCCGCCGGGAGCGGCCCCTCGCCTTCGCCGTAGAGATTCGCGCGATACCAGTCGAGATCCACCCGGTCCCCCGGGGCCACGAGCAAACCACCCCCGTCGCGAACGAACTGCTTTAGGCGGGCCAGGAACAGCTCCCCCACCCGCGGCACGTTCGCCAGGACGACGACGCGATAGCCTGCCAGGTCCTGCTCGCGCGTGTCGGCGACCTCCACGGGTCTTGCGTCGGCCAGGTAATCGACGCGAGGCTCGCCCTCTACCTCCGTCGGATCCAGGGCGATGCGAATGTAGCTTGTCTCGGAGCCCAACGGACGCTCGGACGGTGCCCCATCCACGAGCAACACGCCCAGACGCTCATGCACCTCGACGGACAGAGACGTCACGTCGTCCACGCCGACGTCGTCATCCCCGAGAAGCCGCGCACGGAGCAGGTAGGACCCCGGTCGGAAGAACTGGTGCGTGAGCTCGGCCGTGGAGGACGCCCCCGGCTGAAGCGCGCCGACTTCCTGCTCGCCCACCCTTCGATCCTCCACGGTCAACTCGACGTGACGCTCCGACATCGGCTCGGTGCCGGTATTCGTGACCGTCAGCTGAAAGGCGACCGGTCGATCCGTCCCCACGACGCGCCGATCGCTCCTCAACGCCGTGACGGCAGCGTTTCGGACGCGCCCGGATCCGCCACCGACGGTCAGGACGTGCAGGTCCACCTCGCCTCCTTGCTGATCGATCACGTCACGCAGGAACTCCCACCGTCGCATCTGGTCCGTGTGCCAGCCCTCCTCTTGCCCGTCGGTCACCACGACGAGCTGCTTGTGGGGATGCTTGCCCGCCGTCAGCGATCCCAAGGCGACGTCCATCGCCCGGACCATGTCCGCGCTGCCTGCCGTAGGCATGACTCCGTCCAGACGCCGCTTCAGCTCGCCGCGCGATTCCGTCGTGATGAACTCCGGATCCTGTGTCAGGAGGGTCGGGGTGGGGCCGGCCACGACCAGGCATGCCGTATCCCCTTCCGCCAGCGAGTCCAGGATCCCTCCGACGGCGGCGACGGCGCGCTCGTACACGCGTGTGCCTTCCCGGCGTAGATCCATCGAACCCGAGGCATCGACCACCACGGCGACGTCTTGTCGCGCGCCGCCCGCCCCGGCATAGTAGGGGTTCTTGAGGAACGGTCTGGCGACCGCGCCGACGAGGAGGGCAAGCACCAGCACACGGATCAACAGCAGCGCCGCCTCCTCCAGCAAGACCCGTTTGCTCCGCGCGGCGTGCGAGGCCAGCAGGAACTGCATCGCGCCCCATTCGATGTCGCGCCGACGCAGGCGGTTCAACAGGTGGATCACGATCGGCAGAAGCGCAAGCGGCAGCCACCACAACAGCGATGCGTTGCGAAACATGCCGGCAATCCAATCAGGCATCGGTCTCCGTCCTTGCGGTGTCGCAGGCTCTACACCCGGCGCATCCGATTCCACGCCGCCCGGAACGCAAGATAGCGCACCAGCGCGTCGTCAAAGGGTTGCGACGTGTCGAGCTGGACGTAGTCGATCTCCATCTCGCCACACCGTCGCTTCAACTCCGCGAGATACGCGGAGACCCGTCGCAGGTACTCCTCGCGCACCCCGCCGGGATCCAGCATGATCCGCGTCGAGGGATCCTCCAAAGAACGGAATTGCGACCAGGACCGGAAAGGGAAGGTCACCTCCTCCCGGGCCATGACGTGGAAGACAATCACCTCGTGCTTCCGGTGACGAAAATGATGCAGACCGGAAACGAGCGCATCGACGTCATCGAAGCAATCGCTGAGCAGGACGACCAGTCCGCGGCGTCGTATCCGATCCGCCACATGGTGCAAGACCGTCGCCAGAGACGTCTCCCGCCCCGGCTCGGTGGCCTCCATCTCCTCCAGAAGCACATGCAGATGACTGGGCTTGCTCCGCGGCGGGATGTAGCGACGCATGTCGTGGTCGAAGGTTACCAGGCCCACCGCGTCCTGCTGACGAAGCATCAAGTGGGCGAGCGTGGCGGCCACGAACTGGGCGTATCGAAACTTCGCCACGGATTGCCCGGCGTACTTCATCGACCCGCTGGCATCGAGCAAGAGATACGCGCGAAGGTTGGTCTCCTCCTCGTATTGCTTGACGTAGTAGCGATCGCTCCGGGCATAGACGCGCCAGTCGAGATCGCGCAGATCGTCTCCCGGGGTGTACTCGCGGTGCTCGGCGAACTCCACGCTGAAGCCCTTGTACGGACTCCGGTGCTTGCCGCTGATGAACCCTTCGACCACCTGGCGGGCAATCAGCTCCAGCCGGCCAAGCTTGACCAGCGCCTTGGGATCGATCAGCTCGAAATAGGAGGGGGGTTCCCCTGCCATGCCTACCTCAAGAGCGGAATGGTCCCGCCCGCTCGTCCGAACGACACGACACCGCTGTCCGATGACGGGGCGCTAGGCGGTGCTCAAGCGGTCCTCCGCAACGACCGGCACTTGCGCCACCAGCTCATCAATCACATCATCCGGCGTCTTGCCGGCCGCTTCCGCGTTGAACGTCGTGATGATTCGGTGTCGCAGCACGGGATGGGCCATCGACCGAACATCATCGGTCGTCGCATGGAACCGTCCGTGCAGGATCGCGCGGGCCTTCGCGCCCAGGATCAGGAAGATGCTCGCCCGGGGCCCGGCCCCCCAAGAGAGCAGCTCATCGATGAACGTCGGCGCGTCGTCCGTCTTCGGCCGCGTCGCGCGGACAAGATTCCTTGCGTACTCGAAGACGTGATCCGCCACCGGCACGCGCCGGACGATGTCCTGCAATCGCAAGATCTGCTCGCCCGTGATCAACGCCTCCACCTCCGAAGCGTAGTGGCTCGTCGCGCGCTTCATCACCGTCAACTCGTCCTCCGCCGTCGGATAGGCGACGCGAATCTTGAACATGAAGCGGTCGAGCTGGGCTTCCGGCAGCGGATACGTCCCCTCCTGCTCGATCGGGTTCTGGGTCGCCAAGACGAAGAACGGATCCGGCAGAGGAAACGTGCTCTCCCCCACGGTAACCTGGCGCTCCTGCATGGCCTCGAGCAGCGCGGCCTGCGTCTTGGGCGGCGTGCGGTTGATCTCGTCGGCGAGGATCACGTTCGCGAAGATCGGGCCGTGGATGAAGCGGAAAATCCGCTTGCCGGTCGTATGGTCCTCCTCGAGCACGTCGGTTCCGGTGATGTCGGCCGGCATCAGGTCGGGCGTGAACTGGATCCGCTTGAAGGATTGATGCAGAAGACCCGCCACCGTGCTGACCAGCAAGGTCTTGGCCAAGCCCGGCACACCTTCGAGAATACAGTGGCCCCGACAGAAGACCGCCACCAGGACCTGCTCCACCACGTCCTCCATCCCCACGATGACTTTGCTAAGTTCCGCGGTTAGCCGATGATAGGACTGGCCTAAGGCCTCGACCATCCGGGCGTCGTCGTCCTTGCCGGCATAGCTCTTGTGCAGGTCGACGATGTCTTCCATCTGGATGCCGTCTTCGGGCCGGTCTTCGTCTTGGGGAGACTCACTCATGGCTCTCCTTTCGCCTTCCTCAAATCGCTCGTCACGGTTGTCCGTCGATTGCTCCACCAGGGGGAACGGACTGCTGGCCTTGCAGGAGGTCCCCCGCGACTCTTCAGCTTACCAGAACCGTCCTGAGAATGCCGGTAAGCAATCGATTGTCCCGCGATCGGGCGGTCCATGGCAACCCCCACATTCCCACCGGAAGGGCTCGACGGCGTCGACACGTCGAGTACAATGGCAACCCGTCCTTGATCCCTGCGTCCAGCCCGCATATAAGGCATGATGAGCATACGGCTTGCAATCGTTTGGTCCGTGGGGCTCCTCGGCCTCTTCGCCCTCGGGGCCTGTGCCAAGCCCGTCTTGGGACCGACCTTGCTGACGGGCCACGAGACCGTCGGACCGTTGCCCGTGGCCTGGGACTGGGCGCAGTGTCTGCACGATGTCGTTCGGGACGGGTGCGTTCGGTACGACAGGCTTTCGGCCAATCCCGCTCCCCTCGACCGCGTCCTGATCCGTTTGTCCGGGGAGGACCCGCCGCAGGATGCGACCTCGCGGAAGGCCTATGGGATCAATGCGTACAATGCCTTCGCGCTCCGTGCCGGCCTGGAGCGGTATCGAACCGATCTCGTCGACCCGAACCAGGTTCGTGCGCCGCGGGAAGACGAATACCGCTTCCGACTCCACGGGAGTGAGATCACCCTCGCCGAACTGCGTGATCGCCTGGTGGACCAGGGCGAACCCGATCCGCGGATCTTGCTTGCCCTGTGCCCCGCGCGGGTGGGGATCCCCCTGTGGCCGGAGCCAATCGACCGGCACCGGCTCGACGGACAGCTGGACGAGATCGCCGCCGCGGCCATGAAGTCGCCCGACGTCGTCCGCGTCGATCACGAAAAGATGGTCCTCCGCATCAACGAGACGCTCCATCGAAACCGCGAGATGCTCGTCGCGTGGTACGAACGACGGACGGGGGCCCAGAACGCCGCGCTGCTCAACGCGCTGCTCGATCTCTGTCAAGCAGAGGACCGCTATCGACTGAACACCGCCATCGGGTACCCCGTGTCCGTGTTGCCGCGCCGTAATCGTCTGAACCTGACCACCCCCGCGAAACCTGAATGAGGAAATGCATCCAGTGCCGGCCGTAGTCGCCGGACTCAAACGCCGGAGAGAACCGACCAAGACCCAAGGGAGCAGACCAGAATGCCGCAGCCGTTCGACCAAGAGCTCGTCACGTTCGTCCGCGAACGTGCGCACACCGACGAATACGCCGCCTACTGCAAGAACCTGCTTCAGGAGCTCGTCGAGATCGACAACCAGCCCAAGCCCGATCCCGCCGAGATGGCCGCCAACGAGGAAAAGGTCTTCGCCATCATCGAGAATGAGCTGAAGGGCCTCTGCGGGGACGGCGTGACGATCGAGCGCGTGCCCATCGACCCGGCCATCGCCGACGACCCGAACTACAGCCAGACGTACTACACGATCACGCCCGATCGCGAGGCGCCCCTTTCCGCGGCGGAGACGTATGCCAACCGACACAACCTCATCGCCGTCCTGAAAACCGACGCCCCGGGCGAACAAGGCATGCCGGCGATCCACAACTGTCACGTCGATACCGTGGCCGGTTGGATCGAACCCCGAACGGACGGGCACCGCGTCTATGGGCGGGGCGCGTGCGACGACAAGGGGCAGATCGCCCTCTTGCTCGCGCAGATCAAGCTCCTCAACGAGGTCAAGGATCGCTTTGGACTGGCCATGCCACAAGACCGCGTCTACCAGTTCGTCATCGATGAGGAGAGCGGCGGAAACGGCGCGCTCTCGATGTCCCGCGACAAACGCTTCGCCGATCACCACGTCGTCATCTATGAGATCACAACCAATATCCCGCACCCGGCGAATCGCGGGGCGATGTGGTACCGATGCGAGCTGAGCAGCGCGGGCGTGCCGGGCGTCGAGTCCGTCGAGATGTGGCCCTTCGTCATTCAGTCGCTGGAGCAGCAAGGAACCATGATCAAGGCCGAGAGCGACCATCCGCTCTTCCGCCGCGACCACGTCCAGACGAGCCATGGCATCCTCGGCTGCTACGGCAAGCACCCCTCGGCCGTCAACGACCACGTGGCGATCCGGATCGAGGCCCGCGCGTCGGCCAATCCCGA
>CAZKCX010000234.1:8098-9534 GCA_964550865.1 uncultured Planctomycetales bacterium | reverse complement strand
GAAGCTTGCGGTGCTCCGGATCGAACTGCTCGTACTGCGCGTTGGTGACCTCGGTCGCAGCCATGTGGAAGGGCGTGGAGATCGTGACCTTGTGGACGGGCGTTTCGTCGAAGTCGCCGCCCTTGGCCTGGCCCATCTGGAACGTCCCGGCCGGGATGGGGACCATCTTCATGCCGAGCGAGTTGGTGAAGGGCTTGGTCGTCTGCTCGCCCCCGACGACGGATGCCGATCCCAGGGCGATGAGGCAGGTGATTGCTATCGTCGTCCTAAACACGGCGTTTGGGTGTGTCATGCGTTCGTGCTCCTCGTGGGTCGACTGATGATCGCGTGCTCCATGCCCTGTGCTGTTCGCAAGAAAGGGCCTCCAGTGTGGCACGGCCGCCCGCGGCCGTGGGCAATCGTACTCCCCAGCCGAGGGCGGCTGGGCCACGTATTCCCCAGCTGCGGGGGGTTGGGCCACAGTGGGCGGAACCACGTTGGCAGTTTACACGCGCGGGCGTTTGCCGTCATCTATTATGGATCCGGCTGCGCCGGGCGGCATGTCCGGATTTGCGGCACATTAGCGAGCCGCGTCGGCGAATCCGCTCGTCGGTGTACCCTTTTCAGAGCCGGCCTGCTGCCGCGGCGTAGCGGCTTGTCACGGCGTAGTCCCGAGCTTGCCGAGGGGCGAAGCCGGGTCCCCAGGCCGGTCGACGTGCAACGGCGAAAGCGCACGACCGGGCCGAGGACGGCCCGGCTCTGAATGGCGGGGGTAGCCGTGCCGGATCTGAAAAGATGACGTTGACGGTGTCCGCTTCTGGCATGGCGGGAAGCTAAAGATCGGATGAGCGATGATCGGACTCGCACACTTCGCGACGAATATCGGGCTGCTCATCGGCCTGCTGATCGTGGCCGGGCTCGCGTTCGTGTTCCTCATCGTGGCCCTCACCTCGATCAACCTGCTGCGCCGGCACTGGACCGAACAGGCCGCCCGTGAGATGTGGCAGAAGGAGAGAATCGGGCCGGACGGCAAGCCCTTTCCGCCGTCGGACCGAGGTTTCTGCGATCGGTGCGGCCTCCCGCATGAAAAGGTCTATCATATGCCGGACGGCAGCCGACTCTGTCTGCGGCACTACGAAGAGACGCTGACGCTCCGTGTGCCGCGAACACAGCAACCCGAGGAGACATGATGCCCAAAGGCGAGTCGATGGAGGCGAGAGTCTACGCGGCCAGCGAGGAACGCCGACTCAGCATGCGCGACCTGCTGGAGTACTTCTCCAAGATGGGGAGCATGCGGGTGTCGGACTTGCATCTCAAGGTCAAGTCGCCCCCCATCTACCGAATCGACGGCGAGCTGCAGAAGATGAAGGGGGCGCCCCTCGACGCCCCCACCGTCGAGAGGCTGGCCCGCGACGGCGCCATCCCCGTGGGCCGCATCGCGGCGGCCGTGGATACCG
>CAZKCX010000234.1:0-8088 GCA_964550865.1 uncultured Planctomycetales bacterium | reverse complement strand
GCCCGCTCGTTAGTGAGCGAGGAGGAGTGGCGCCGCCTCCAAGACACGCGCTCGGTTGACAGCAGCTACATCACCGAGGAGATGCAGTTCCGCATCAACTGCTTCTACGACAACGACGGGGTCGCCGTGGCGGTTCGGGCCCTGGAGAAGACCGTGCCGCCGGTCGAGCAGATCGGCTTCCCGAACGCCGTCTGGCGGGACATCCTCGCGCGGCAGCAGGGCCTGGTCCTAGTCACGGGCATTACCGGCGCTGGCAAGTCGACCACGATCGCTTCGCTCATCGACCGCATCGCCCAGCAGCGACCCTGCCGCATCATCACGCTCGAGGATCCCATCGAATACCGGCTGCGGAGCAAGGCCGGGCTGATCTCGCAGCGCGAGGTCGGTCGGGACGTGCCGAGCTACGAACGTGGCCTGCGCGACTGCCTCCGGGAGGACCCCGACGTCATCTTTGTCGGCGAGATGCGGGACCGCGAGTCGACCTCGTGGACGCTGACGGCCGCCGAGACCGGACACCTGGTCTTCTCCACGCTGCACACGCGCGACGTCCGCGGCACGATCACCCGCGTGCTCGACATGTTTCCCGACGGCCAGCAGGATGAGGTCGCCAGCCAGATGTCGCTGGGGCTGAGCCACATCATTTGCCAGAAGCTCATTCCTCGTGCGGACGAGAACGGCCGCGTCGTGGCGATGGAGATCCTCAACAACACGTACGCCGTGAGCAACCTGATCCGCCTGGCGAAGATGGAGCAGATCTACACGCAGCTCCAGACGCGGACGAAGGACGTCCCGAGCGAACGCATGTGTACGCTCGAGCGGTCGCTGGCCAGCCTCGCGCACCGGGGTGTCGTCACGCCGCTGGAGGCCGAGAAGTGGGCGAACCACCCGTCCGCATTTCTTGACGAAATGCAGCGAGAGCCGCTGGCTCCACAAGAGTAGACTTGACAGAAGCTTGTGACTTCTGAGGCCTGGTCGTACTCGCGGGCATGTCAGCCATGTGGTTGCATCTACTACGATCGTAGTATATACTACGGACATAGTATTTCGATGGTCGCAGGCAAGGACTCGTCCACCATGGCCAATGCCAAGCCTTCAGAACTGGAGCTTCAAGTGCTCTCCGTGCTGTGGGAGCGCGGACCCTTGACCGCGCGGGAGACTCTCGCGGCAATGCCGGACGGGAAGGAGCGTGCGTACACCACGGTCTTGTCGGTGCTCCAGGGGATGGAAAAGAAGGGACTCGTTCGGCACACGCGCCGCGGCACGGCTCACGTATATCATCCCGAGGTCACGCGACAGCAGGCGCTCGGGCCGATCCTGCGAAGGTTGGTCTCCCACGTCTTCGGCGGAAGCCCGGCCGCGGCGATGCAGCAGCTCTTGAGCGAGACGAACGTCGACGACGAGGAACTCCGGCGGATCCGGGCGTTGATCGATCAGTACGAGGACGCGGCGTCGGGAGATGACGGAGGGGACCGATGACCGCACTGCTCGAACTCACGAACGGCGAGGTGTGGCGGGACGTCGTCCTGACGCTCGCCCATACGCTCTGGCAAGGGGCGATCCTGGTCGGCGTGCTTGCGTTGGTGTTGCGACGCCTGCCGGCGGAACGTGCGGAGAACCGCTACGTCCTCTCGATCATCGCGATCGGTCTCCTCGTGATCGGCGGATTCGTCACACTCGCCATCCTGCAATATGCGCCGACGATGCCGGTCACTGAACTAGGCCCACCCACCAGCGACTCGCTTGGGGAAGCGACAAGCATCGGCGTTGAAGAACCCGCCCGACAGGCAGCGGAGTCGGCCGGCCGACCTCCCCACGCATCGACGTCGTCGGGGCCCTCCCCGGCGCTCGATTGGGTCGCCTGGGTGAGTCTCGCCTGGCTGGCGGGCGTGGGGTTGATGCTCCTCCGCGCCGGCTGGATGGTATCCAGCTCCCGACGGTTGGGCGTCGAGGCCACGTTCATCGATGACGAGACGGTGACGGCCATCGTGGAGCGGCTCGCAGAATCCTTGGGAATCGTCCGTCGGATCCCCGTTTTCGTAACAAACCGCATCTCGACGCCGGCGATCGTCGGCGCGGTTTGGCCGAGGATCCTCCTGCCCGCATCGCTCCTGAGCGGTCTTCCCGCGGAGCATCTTGAGGCCGTCATCTTGCACGAATTGGCGCATATTCGCAGGCACGACTACCTGGTGAACCTGTTGCAGCTCCTGATTGAGGCGGTGCTCTTCTTCAACCCGGCTGTTTGGTGGATCAGCCGTCAGATCCGCATCGAGCGCGAGGCCTGCTGCGATGCCCGGGCCGTTCGCGCGACCGGGCGGCGCCTGACCTATGCCCATGTGCTGGCCGATTGGGCGGAACGGCAGGGGGCGTCGCTTGCTCCGTCCGCCGCCGCGATGGCCTTCGGCGGGGGCGAGCCGCGCCAAGGCCTCTTGGACCGCGTACAACGTGTGCTCATCGCGGGGCATCGACCCGCACTGCGATTGCGTTGGTACGGCCTGGTCGCGGCACTCGTCGCAGGGGCGGCGCTCATCGGCGTCTTGAAGATCGGCGCGGACGCGGCCGTCGCGGTCGCGGCGAAGGTGGTCTCCCCGACCGAGCGGATCCGTAGGGTCGAGGAGCTCCAGGCCTCGCACGGGTCGGGGGCGAAACGCGAATACGGCAAGGAGGACCGCATCCTCGTCTCCGGGACGGTTCGGACGGAAGACGGCAAGCCGTTGCCGGCCGATGTGGAGGTGCATGGGCTGACTTCCAATGAGGGGGGTTGGTGGGGGTGCACCCTTTCCCGCCAGGAGAACGAATTCCACGGGCGAATGGACTTCGGCGATATCTATCTAAGGGCGAAGGCTACCGGCTACGCACCGGCAATGCTCGGTCCGTTGCAGGCCAAACCAGGCGGGAAGATCGAAGACATAGAGATGGTCCTGCGCCGCGGATTCACGGGGCGGATCAAGCTCCTCGGGCCGTCGGGAGAGTTGATTCGGCGCGCAGACCTAGACGCAGACTATGTGTTCGAAGGTCATGGGTCGGCTCAGGACCTTTCGACGGATGACGATGGCGTGGCAACGCTCAGGCACTGCGCCGATATGCCGCTGAACTTCAAGGTTCGGGCCAACGGCTACCAGTACGCCGAGCGCGAGGTCAGGCTCGTACCCGGAAAGATAGTCCCTTGGGAACTCCAGCGTGCTCGTCCCACCACCGGCACAATCACGTCCAAGGAGACCGGCAAGCCCGTCGCGGGCGCGAAGCTCATGCTGCTCGCCCGCTACGGTTGCAGATATTTTAGCAGCTGCATGCCCGAGCAGGCGAAACACCTGGCAACCTCCGACGAATCCGGACGCTACAAGTTGACCAGCCTCCGCGACGACGCGGCGCATTATCTCTTCGTCGAGCACCCCAAGTATCGGCGACATCTCGTCAGGCATGTGCTCGCGGGGCAGACGCGTGATATCGCCCTGGATTCGCGTCTCTACCTCCGGGGCAAGGTCGTTGGAGACCTGGACCGACTCGCGGGGAGACCGGGACGTCGCGCGATCCAATACTCCAACCCGTACACAGTTTACCACACCAGCTACGTGAACCGGGTGAACGTACCAGTGGAGGTACGAAAGGGTGTCGCCCATTTCGAGATCGATCGGCTGTGGCCGGGTGTTGTCAAGGTCCATGCGGGCGGCAAGACCGTGGAGCTTGAACTGCGGGACGAGCCGATCGATGATCTGGTGATCGACCTTCGGCCGGGCGTCTCGGCGACCGGCGAGCCACAGCGCAAGCGGACGGTCGTCTTTCGGTTTCAGACACCCCAAGGCGCTCCCCCGCCCAAGGGGACGCTGCGCGTGGACTACTATCCGGAGCGAGGATCTGCGCCGCGGAGGAGCGACTCCGATGCCCCCGTCCAGTGGCTGCCGATCCAGGACGGTGAGGTCCGGCGGGACGTCTTGCCCCCGGGGCGAATTGAATATTCGCCTGAGGGAATGATCGGCTACTGGACCGAGCCGGTCCGGCGCAGCATCCGCGTGGAGCCGGGCGAGGGCGAGCTCGTGATCCACGTGCCCGTTGAGCCCGCCGGGGCGATCTACGGCCGCGTGCTCGAACCGGATGGCATACCGGTCCGCGGGGTGAGTATCTCGATCGTCGTGGTCGAGGCCCCACCGGAGCGAGGCAAGCCTACAGGGGGTTCCAAGCAGGAAGGCATGTTCACCGCCGTGGTGGAGGGTGCGGTTGGTGGCGATCCAGGTCGCCGTCGAAAGCACTTCTTCTCCAGCAACATCCCTCCGATTCCGAAGACGGATCTCGAAGGCAAGTTCGTCGCCGGACCCGTCCCGCTCGGCGGCACATATCGGCTCGTCGCCCATAGGGAACATACGTATGTGATGAGCCAAGAAATCAAACCCAACGCATACGAACCGACGCCGGAGATCGAGCTGACCATGGTGGAAGGCGTCACGGTCGAGGGTCAGATCCTCCTACCCGACGGCAAACCGGCGAAAGGCATTCCCGTGCAGCTCCAGTACGACACGCCCTACAGTCATGGGTTCGGTGGGGTCACTCGTGACACGGATCCCCAGGGGCGGTTCCGCTTCGAGCACGTGAATCCGGACGCGCCCGGATATTACATACTAGACGTCAAGCCGAAAGAGGCGTATCAGCCGATGTGCCATCGTGTCCGGTTTGGCGCCGGTTCGCTCTCGCTACGGTTGCAGAAGGGTCTACGGCTCGCCGGCGTTGTCGTCGACGACGAAATGGGTAAGCCTGTTCCATACGTGGAAGTCAGGGCGTGCACCGAGACACCCGGAAAAGACAGACCCGTTTGGCGCAACATGCTTGAGATGACAACGGACGAACGTGGGAGGTTCGAGTTCACGAACCTCCCGCCGGGGCAAGCACACCTTATTGTGGATGGTCACGAGGAGATCAGCCCCAGACAGGCCATCGAGATTGAAAAGGCAATGGAGGCCGTCACGGTTCGCGTCAAACCCTACCCATGGAAATGAGCGCCTTCAGAGCCGGCCTGCCTGCCGCGGCGTAGCGCCTTGTCCCGGCGAAGTCCCGAGCTTGCCGAGGGGCGAAGCCGGATCCTCAGGCCGGTCGCTCTGCGTTGTTGAAGCGGCTCGACCGGGCCGAGGACGGCCCGGCTCGGAATGGCATGAGGAGTTCGATCCGGTGTCCCCCACCGCTGAAGCGGTGGGCCACCCGACCATCGCTCGCGCGATGGGTACGCGAATTCTCACACTTTGATTCGTGTCCCTTACGGCTTTCTCGGTGAACCTCGGGACAAACCAAGCGACATACCGTGCGAGCTGACCGGGCTGGGGACAGCCCGGCTCTGAATCTGTGGCTTCCCCCAGCCGAAGATCGGAGGCGCGGTGGGTGGAACGGTCCCTCACTTCGCCAACTGCCTGCAGAGATAGGCGGCGACGACCTTCGCGCCGCGGACGATGTCGTCAATCAGTACGGTCTCGTCTTGCGAGTGGGCGGCCTCGTTCGTGCCGGGCCCGAATAGGACCGCCGGCACGCCGGAGTACCGCACGATGTTCGCGGCGTCCGCCCAGGCGGGCATGACGTCCACACGCGGCGCCTCGCTAAGCGCCGTCTCATACGCCTCCGTTAGGTTCCGCACGACGGGCGCCTCGGCCGGCGTCTCGAACGGCACGAGGTCCTTGACCCATTCCACGGCGCTGCGGTGGTCGCGGAGCCAGTCATCCGACGCGTCGGCCCGGCGGAGCACGTCGAGCAGCGCTTCGCGGACGAGCGCGGCGCCCCATCGCTTGCCGGCGTGATCGGATGCGGCGGCCTCCTCGCTCGAATAGACGATGTTCATGTGCATCTCGGCGAGGCCCGGGACGACGGCCGGATGCGTCCCGGCATTGAAGATGCCCAGGTTCAGTAGGCAGCCCGGGTACTTGGCCTCGCGCTCGGCCTTGAAGCGATCGATCGCCTGCTTGACGAGCATGCCCTTATCGATCGCGTTGACGCCGCCGGTCGCGGCATGGCCCGCCTTGCCGTGGACGGTGACCCGGGCGGTCAGGCATCCCTGGCAGCCGCGGGTGATGGTGAGATTCTGCCCGTCGATGACGATCGCCTCGTCGCCGGTGTACCCCTCCAGGCCGCAGGCAAGCGTGCCGGCGCCGGAGCCGTTGCACTCCTCGTCGACGACGCTCTCGTGCACGATCGTTCCGCACAACTCGTCGGCGAACTTGAGGGCGGCCTTGATGGCAATCACGCCCATCGTCATGCCGCCCTTGTCGTCGGACGAGCCCCGGCCGTAGATGCGGCCGTCCTTGACGTCGGCGCAGAACGGATCGAATGCCATGTCCGGCGCGCCGACGGTGTCCATGTGCGAGTTGATGAGGATCCGCTTGCCCAGCCGCGGGTCGGCGCCGAGCGTGAACTCCGTGACGAGGTTCGGGCGGTCCTTCCAGCTCCGGTCCTTCGGGCCGATCACGCCCATGCGGTCGAAGATGTCCGGCGGCGGCTCGAACAGGCGGGTCTTGCCGCCCATCTCGCGCAGGATCGGCTCGAGGAACTCCTGGCCGGGCTTCTCCGAGCCGAGCGGGCCGGGCCCCGCATACGGGTTGATCGTGTTGATCCGTACGAGCGAGCGGCAGAGCTCGATCAGCTCGTCTCGGAGGTTGTCGACCTCGCGAAGGACCTCTTGGACGATGTCAGCCATGGTCGGCTCCTTGCGTCTTCCTGCAGGACGGCGTCACGGCTCGGGCCAGAGCAACTGGGTGCGGTCGCGGCGGATGGCCTTCTGGTCGGGCAGCGTCGAGATCAGCCTCTCGTAGCGGTCGTCTTCGTAGGCCAGGGCCGCCCTTCGCAGGAGCGGAAACAGGCCTTGCCGTCCCCCGCGTTTGAGCATCGGGTGAGGCCACTTCTTCTTGCCGTCGGCGTACTGCGCCAGATAGTCGAACGCCTTGCGGAGGCTCGCCCCGTCCTCGGCCTTCCAATGCCAGAGATCGATACCGAGCTTCTCGGCCAACGTCGCCAACGTAAACATGGCCGTCACGTTGAACTTGCTGTAGCCGAAGGATTTCGTGCGCCTCAGCTCGTGGGGCATGCGGCCGTCGGGGTCGATCTGCGGATCGAACCGCTTCTCGGCGACACCGCTCAGGATCTTCCGCGCGGCGTCCTCTTGGCCGACGAACAGCGACAGGCTGGCGGCCTGCACGCTGAACCACATCCCGATGTTGTTCCGCGCGCGGTCGACCTGCCTACCGTTCTTGCTGGTCCGCAGCCACTGCAGATACGCGGCGCACCAGTCGACCATTCCCTTCTGGTCCTTCGGTGTCCAGGCGGCGGAGCCGGCCAGCAGCCCGATCGCGTCGACGAGGTCGGAGAGGCAGCGCGTATCGATGATGCCCGTGCTTCGGCCCTTGCATCGACCGGGAATGCCTTGGGCGAACTCGAGGTGCGGGTTCATCCGGGTCTTCGGGTCCAGGAACCACACGCGGAGCAGCGTGGCGGCCTTCTCGGCGTAGACATCCTTCTCGGTGAGGTAGTACGCCAGGGCGAGCGTGCCGACCGAACGGACCGTCCGCCAGAAGCGGGGCGAATCCGATTGCTTCCGCGTCTCCTGGTTCACCTTACCGTCGCGGCGGATGTACGGCAGGCCGTCCTTTGTCTTCGGGTTGGGCCACCAGTACGTCCCGAAGCTGATGTAGTCGTGCTTGTCGCCGCTGGGCGGCAGGAGGTCCTTGTCCATGACGGAGGCCGGCTCGAGCTTGCAGGCCGCGTCGGCCTCGGCGAGGAGCTTGTCGAGCGCGGGCTTGAGCCCCGGATCGTCGCGGGCGACACGTGCCTTCACGTCCACGAGATACTTCGGATTCAGACAGAACACCCTCGGGAGATCAGCCTCTTCGGAAGCCGCCGCGGAGACAACGGTTGAGGCAGAAGCACCGGCAAGGACTGGCAGGACGATGATGAGATTTCGATTACGCCTCAAGACACTCCTCCTTCGCGCGCCCGCTTCTCACACGAACCTCTCGAGCACGGCTGGGTGGCCCATGGCTTCAGCCGTGGGGAACGCGAATTCCCGTGCATTGATTCGTGTCCCCCACCTCTGAAGAGATGGGCCACCCGTCCGTTCTAGGACCG
>CAZKCX010000233.1:0-9577 GCA_964550865.1 uncultured Planctomycetales bacterium | reverse complement strand
AGGGATTGCAGAATCGCTCCGGCGTCGACGGTCTTCGGTTGGTAGGTCAATTCGCCCGCGCGTGCGGCCTCGCGTTCGGCGAGAAGCGACACCAGCACGGCCGCGGCCGGTAGGATCCTCGTCGCGTCGCCGGATTCCATCGCCTCCACCAGCTGCGTAACGTTCCGGCCGTTCGCTCCCGGATCGTAGGCGATGCGTTCGGCCCGCGCGGTAGGGAGGGTCCTCCCGCCGAGGCGGTGGGTCCAATGGCCTTTCGGCGAGCGCACGGGCTCAAGCTGCCCGCCGATGATGATGTCATGTCGTCGTTGGGGCGTCTTTGTCATCGCGCGCCGCACCGGCCCGATGTCGACCGTCTGCACGTGCCGGATCTTCTCGCCCGGCTTCAGGACCGGTGTGCTGTCCAGCTCCACCATCAGGAAGTTCGCGAACTGCCGCGTGCGATCCCCGGAGGTCGTAATCGAGCAGAGCAGCTTGGCGGTAATCATGGTCTCCTCACCGATCGTGATCGCGAAGTCGCCGGTGTTCTCCATCTCGAAGACGACGATCCACGGTTCCCCGGGAGCGAAACGGGGCCGAACGAATCGCGCGGTGAGTCGCAGGAAGCGGCTCGGCTCCTTGTAGTACTCGAGCGGTCCTCGGTCGAATGCCTTTAGCACCCTACGAACGTCCGTGTAGTCCGGCTGGGGCGGCACGGACAGCCCGTTCTCCCGGAGGAGCTGGACGATTTCCTCATAGGCGACGCCGCTTGCGCGAATCCGAGCGGCCTGCTGCAACAGCGGTACGGCGCGGTGGGCGCGCTTGGTCTTAAGGTAGACGCGCGCGAGGCCGACCGCGGCCATCTGATCGGTCTGGGCGAGGTCCTTGAGCGCGGCTTCTGCTTCCTCGATGTCGCCCTTGGCCAGCGCGGCGAATCCGTAGGCGCGTCGGGCCTCGGGGCTGGGGTCGGAGCCGGAGACGGCGATCTTCGCGAATCGCATGGCCTCATCGGGCCGTGCATCGTAGAGGGCGTAGAACCAGGCCATCCCGGTAGCCAACTGCGTATCCTTGGTCTCGACCACCTGCTCGGCGAGCTTGGCGTAATGGTCGGCGATCGCGCGAATCTGGCCGAGCGCGAGCTCGTTGCGACGAAGATTCCGGAGGATGTGAACCATCAGCAGCCTGGCGCGGACGTAGCCGGGCCGAATCTCGATGGCCTTGGAGCACACCCTCAGGGCGGCCTGAAGCTCTCGGCCGTCGGCATAGCTTCGCGCGAAATCAAAGAGGAACTCCGCCGGCGGATCCTTTCCGGGATTGGCGGCCTGATGGACGGCAAGGGCGTACTCGTACCAGGGCGTGGCCCGTCGATGGAGCGAGAGGTCGTCCAGCAGACGCGCGAGCTGCCAGACCAAGGTGACCTGCATCGGATTGGCCCTGATGAGTCGAAGCGCGACCCGGACCCGTTCGACCGGGTCGTCCGCTTCGGTGTTGATCTGGTAGACCAGTCGATTGGCGGCGACGTCGAGCGGATTGCGCTTCAAGGCCGTCACCAGATGCCGCTTCGCGTCCTCGCGTTCGAATTGTGTCAACGCGATCTCGGCGAGCCGCCGGTGCAGGTCGGCGGCGACGAGAGGTTGCGATTCCGCCTGCTCGAGTTGCTCGCGGATAAAGCGCTCGCGTTCCTCCACCGTCTGGCGCTGGGCGACGGACAGTCCGATCCAACGGAGCTTGTCGGCAATCCGATGCTCGGCATGCCGGACGTAGCGCTCGAGCGCTTCGCGGACCTCATCGGTCTCGCCCAACTCCTCATGGGTGTCGACAAGCCAGCGATACGGTTCCGAGGCATTCGGATCGAGGACGGTGGCCGCGCGAAGCAGCGTCTGCACGATGAGGATGTCCGCGACCGTAGCCTCGCCCTGCACGCCCAATCCGTAATCGCGTGCCGCATCGACGAGCCACTTGGTTGCAGAGGGGACGAGCGGTCGAAGGGACGGACGCGTGGCTTGCTGCGCATCCGCCGGTACTCCCCCGAGCAGGCAGATTACAAGGGCCAGGCATCGCGGCAGCATCTCGACCATGGCAAGCGTTCTATCGGGTTTGGCGGGCGCGTGCAAGCGCGGACGGAAGGCCTTGCGCCCGCAGGAAGGGGTGCCGACCACCATACGCGGGTGACGTTTTGAGGTAGGCGCGCGACGCGCGAACGGTCGAGGCGGGGCCCGGCGATCCGCTCAGGCGACGGGCCCTCCGATGACCGCGATGGAAGCGACATGACCACGAAGCCCGCCGCGAATGGAAGGACTGATCCGGAGCCGCCGGTCCGGCTACTGCGGTATCAGCGGGCCCTGGTGGAATCGCCGGCGCGGTTCTGCTGGGCGAATTGGTCCCGGCAGGTCGGCAAGAGCTTCGCCTTCTCGCTGCGACGAATGCTCCGCGGACTCCGTCGTGGCCGATCGCAGCTCTTGCTCTCGGCCAGCGAGCGTCAGAGCCAGGAACTGATGGAGAAGGTCCGCCGGCACGCCGAGGCGCTCCGCCTGGCGACGGGATGGTCGTCGGGCTACTGGCGTGACACGCACGTGCGCCGGCTCGAGGTGATCTTGCCGGGCGGGGTTCGCGTGATCGGGCTGCCGGCCAATGCCCGAACCGTGCGCGGCTTCAGCGGCGATGTCTTCCTCGACGAGTTCGCGATGCACCGGGACGACCGCGCGATCTGGGCCGCGATCTTTCCCACCATCCTTCGAGGCGACGACGAGCTGTTTCGGCAGGAGTTCGGCTGTGCGTTCCTGGACGAGGCGACCGCCTTCTTGACCTACGAGCAGATCGCGCGCTGTGAGGACGGCTCGTTGGCCAAGGACGTGGATCTTGCCTCTTTAGAACGGAAAGGGGGAACCCTGGCCGTTGGGGTCGACGTCGGCCGAAAGCGGGACCTGACGGTGATCTGGTTGGTTCGGCGCGAAGGACCGGCCTTGATCACCGCAGGGGTGATCGAGCTCGCCGGGGCCGCGTTCCGCCGGCAAGAGGATGTGCTAAGGCAGGTGCTGTCGGTGCGGTCGGTTTCGCGGTGCTGCATCGACGCCACGGGTTTGGGCATGCAACTCGCGGAGGTGACCGTCGAGAGGTTCGGCAGGTCGCGGGTCGAGCCGGTGACGTTTACGGCCTCCTCAAAGCAGGCCATGGCGGGTCGACTCCGCGTGCTGGCCGAGTCGGGGGAGATTCGCATTCCCGTCGATGCGGACATCCGCAACGACTGGCATGCCATTCGGCGCGTCATCGGTGCGGGCGGGCAGGTCCGTTTCGAGGCCGATCGGACCGCCACGGGGCACGCGGATCGCTTCTGGGCGGCGGCCTTGGCGATTCGCGCCGCCGACGGACTTGCGGGGCCGGTGCAGTATCACACTGAGGGACGATTGACCTACGCACGCAAAGGAATCTGGTAATGAACCCAACACCGAAGGGATGGGTGCGACGTTTGGCGCACTCGCTCGGCCTGCCGGGGCGAGCCGCCCCGCCGAAACGCGGGCGTTTGCTCGTGCCTCGAAACGAGGATCGATGGCGAGACTACCCGGCCGACGGCCTGACGCCCGCGCAACTGACGCGAATCCTCCGCGCCGCCGATGACGGTGATCTCTCGCAGGCCCTCCAGCTCTACGAACAAATGGAGGAGAAGGACGCGCACCTCTTCAGTGTCGCGCAGACGCGTCGGCTCGGTCTCCTCGGTCTGGATTGGGAGATCATCTCGGCTGCCGACGTGCGTCAAGGCGTGGACAAGACGGCGGCGGACGAGGCGGCCGCCTACTGCCGCTCGGTCGTCTCCGGACTCGAGCATTTCGAGGATGTCTTGCGACATCTCTCGTTGGCGATCGGCCGCAACGTCGCTCTGGCCGAGATCGTGTGGGACCTCGTGGAAGGTCGACACCAGGTCGTGGATATCGTTCCGGTGGACTTCGGGCGTCTCGTGACGGACGAGTGGGATCGGCTTCGTGTCCTCACGAAGGAGGCTTCGCGCGAGGGCATGCTGCCGCCGCCGAACAAGTTCGTGCAGCACACGCCGAATTCGCTGTCCGGCCATCCGATGCGGGGAGGGTTGTTGCGCGTCAGCGCCCTGGCCTACCTGGGCAAGCACTTCGCGATGAAGGATTGGCTCGTCTTCGCCGAGATCTTCGGCCTGCCGATTCGCATCGCGCGGTACGACGCCTCGGCGACCGCGGACGAGAAGCGCGAGATGCTCGCCATGCTCCGCGATCTCGGATCGGCGGCGGTGGGTGTGTTCAGCAAGGCCGTCGATCTCGAGATCAAGGAGGCATCGACCGGTCCGCTGGGCGGTCCGCCTCACGAGGCGATCTGCCACTTCTTCAACCGGGAGTTGAGCAAGGCCTGGCTTGGTCAAACGCTGACCACGGACACATCCGGCCAGACGGGCACGCATTCGGCCGCCGTCATCCACGAGCGCGTGCGAATGGATATCCGTGAGGACGACATTCGAAACGAGGGGCGAACGATTCGGCGCGACCTGCTCGGTCCGATGACGCGAATCGCCTTTGGAGATCGTGCGCCGGTTCCCTATTTCCGTCGCGTGCTCGATGTGTCGCGCGATCCGAACGAGCTGGCGACTCTGATCGCGACGGCCGTGAACGATCTCGGCGTGAACGTCTCGGCCGGCTGGGCGCAGGAGAAGCTCGGCATCCCAGAGGCGCGTGCGGAGGAGACCGTGCTTTCCGGCCGTCGGAGGTGATCGCCCTTCGCCGGGGAGCCAGCGCACGGTGTCCCCCATCTGGCGGTGGTGCGAGAAGAGGACGTTTGCATAGGAAGGAGTCGAGAGCGGTGAGCGAAGAGCAGAGACAGGAACGCGCGGACAACGAGCCGATGTCGCGGGTGAGCTTGCGGGCGACGCCGTTGCCCGCGAAGGCCGCGTCGCGCGTGCTGCTGGTGCCGTGGGGCGAGGTCCACAGCGCGAACGGCGATTTCGTCGTCGATGCCGAATCGGCTCGCCGGGTGGTGGAGGCGTTCGAGGCGCAGGGCAACGACCTGCCCATCGACTACGAACACCAGACGCTCGGCGGGACCTACACGTCGCCCACCGGTCAGGCGCCGGCGGCGGGATGGATCAAGCGGCTGGAGGAGGTCGAAGGCGAGGGGATCGTCGCGCACGTCGAATGGACCCAGCCGGCCGAAGTGCAACTGGCCGAGCGGCAATACCGGTATCTATCGCCGGTCGTGCTGGTGCGCAAGAGCGATCGTCGCGTCGTCGCACTGCATTCGGCGGCGCTGACGAACAAGCCGGCCATCGCGCGGTTGCAGCCGATCGTCAACCGCGATGGCGAGGACTCACACGAAGGACCGGCCGCGCATCGCGCGGGTCCGGCAGCGAAGGAGAACCCCATGCAGGCAGTGTTCGAGACGCTGAGGGACCGCCTCGGGCTGGATGCCCAGACCGACGAGCAAGCCGTGCTCGTGGCGGCCTCGGAACGGTTGGCGGACCTGGAGAAGCGGATCGCGCTTCGCGAGGCGGAAGAGGCGGTGGCCCTGGCGATGAAGGCCGGCAAGCTGACGTCGGCGCAGCGCGCTTGGGCGATCGAGCTGGCGCTGCGGGATCCCGCGGCGTTTGCCGCGTGGCTCGAGACCGCGCCGGTGGTCGTTCCGCATGGACAGCTGTCGCCGCCGGATGCGGACCCTCCCGGGGAGGCACGTCGCGCATCGGCCGAGGCGGAGGCCCGGCGCGAGTATCGCGCTCATGCGATGCTGCAGGCGGTGACGAGCGAGGAGGCATACGTCCGGAACGCGGCCCGCGAGGCGGCGATCCAATAGCCGTCCCGAACGGTCGGCGGAAGGAGATACGGCAATGGCTTTGAGTGCGAATCGAGAGGTGGATCGGTATGTGGACCAGGAGATCCGGTCCTATCCGGCGGGGCCCGGCAGCCACGTCTACAAGGGCGGATTCGTGGGTCTGAATTCCGGATACGCGCGGGCCCTGCACAGCGGGGATCGGTGCGTCGGCATCGCCTATGAAGAGGCGGACAACACCGCCGGCTCCGCAGGGGACGTGGAGGTCCGCGTCTTTACGCTGGGGGACTTCCGGCATGCGTTGCCCGGGGCGGTGGCGACGAACGTCGGCGACGCCGTCTACGCATCGGACGACGACACCTTGACGTTCGAGAGCACCGACAACAGCTACGTCGGGGTGTGCGTGAACGTCTTGGAGGCGGGGACGATCGTCCTTCGATTGAACCCGTACACCGCCGCGGTGAGCTAGCGGACCCCGGCGACGTGGAATAGGGAAACGAACATCCGGCGGGCGGCCGACACGCCTCTCGCCGAGAGGAGTGAAACGCCATGGCGGTGATCAATACGGGACTGTTGACCAAGGGGCTGCGAAGCGAGTTCTTCAACCGCTTCGAGGGGACGCCCACACACTATCAGGACCTGGCGACGCGAGTCGTCTCGACGGGAGACGCCGAGACGTACCGTTGGTTGGGCACGGTCCCCGAGATGCGGACATGGGGGACCGGCAGGCTGGCCAAGGGTCTGCGCTCGGAGAGCTACTCGGTCGAGAACTGCAAGTACGAGGCGACCATCGAGGTGGATCGTGATGAGATCTCCGACGATCAGACCGGGCAGATCCGCATCCGCGTCGGAGAGCTGGCCGAGCGGGCGGCCACGCACAAGGATCATCTGATCGCGACCCTTCTGGCCTCGGGCACGGGCTTCCAGAGCTACGACGGGGCTTCATTCTTCAGCGACGCCCACACCTCCGGCGACTCCGGGGCGCAGAACAACAACCTGACCTACGACGCCGCGGACGCGGACAACCCGACGGTGGCGGAATTCAAAGCCGCGTTGAAGGCGGCGATCGCCGCGATGCTCGCCTTCAAGGACGATCGCGGCGCGCCGATGATGGTCTCCCACAGCGGGCTGGTCTGTGTGGTTCCGCCGACAATGTACTTCACGGCGCTCGAGGCCTTGAGCGCGACGATCATCAACAACACCAGCAATGTGTTGGAGGGCGCGGCCCGCGTGATCTCGCTGCCCTGGCTCACGGACCTGAGCGCGTGGTACCTGCTGAAGACGGACGGCGTGGTGCGTCCGTTCCTCTTCCAAGACCGCGAGCCGGTGGAGTTCGGTGCCCTGGCCGAGAACAGCGAGGAGTCCTTCAAGCGGGAGAAGTTCCTGTACGGCGTTCGAGCCCGCTACGCCATCAGCTATGGCTACTGGCAGTACGCGATTCGCACGGACTTCGCGTAGTCACGGGGCGGCTGGATCGAGCGGTGGGTGGCAGCCGGTCGTGCGCGCCGCCCGCCGCATGGACATCGGCCGGGGACGTTTCCATGGGATACATCAGCAACGCCGACATCGAAGAGCGGTTGGGGACCGCCTCCTACGTTCAGCTCACGGACGACACCGGGACGGGCGAGGCGGATGCGGACAAGGTCGACGAGGCGCGGCTCGGGGCCGAAGGGGAGGTGGACAGCTATCTCGCCCGGCGCTACGCCGTGCCGATCGACGTCACGAGCCATCCCGAGCTGGCGGGGTTGCTGAGGAGCATTGCCTTGGACCTGGCGGAGTTCCGGCTGCATTGTCGCCGACCGCCGGTCTCGGAGGACGTCTTGCGCAAGCGCGATGCGACGATCTCGTGGCTGTCGCAGGTGGCCCGCGGCGCGATCGTGCTCCCCTCGGCATCGGCCTTGCCGGCGAACGAGGCCGAGGGGTTTCGCGCTGCGGTGGCGGGAAGACGGCGCGTGCTCACGGATGACGAGATGCAGACGCTGTAAGAATCGTCGGAACCCAGCGAGAGGACCCTTGAGATGATCGGCTTGGGCGACGTCGAGCAAGCGATCCGACACAGGCTGAGCCTGCTGCGAAGCGGGACGGTCGGGACGTTTCGCGACATCGACGCCGTGGCAGGGAGCACCCAGGCCCGTTGGCTCGAATGCCTCGCTCGGATGCGCAAACCGGCCGTGGTGGTCGTCTACAGCGGCCGCGAGCGAACGAAGCAAGCGGAACCCGTTCGTTTCTCGCTCGTCGTCTGCACCGAAGGCCTGCGGTCGACGGACGAGGCGCGTCTCGGCAGCGACGACGCCCCCGGGATGCACGCGCTGCTCGATCTGCTCCGAGACCATCTCGACGGAACCATGCTGACGTGCGGTTGCCGTCTGGTCTTCCAAGAAGAATCGCCGATGGCCTCCGACGAACGGCTTCTGGTCTATGAGCAGGTGTACTCCGTCGAGGGTCTTGGGTGATGCAGACCGTGTCGTTGGCGATTCCGCGCTCACGATGCTATGTGGCGGGAGATCGCTACAGCATTCACGGGAATGGCGGTAGCGGCGAGATCGATTTCAGCGCGCTGCCCCTGGTCGACGGCGTGCCCTTCTGGCCGGGAACGCGGGCCCATCGGGGGCACCTCGTCGAGGATCACTTGTGCTGGGGTCATCTGGATCATGCCGTGCAGGACGGGCATCTGGATGGTGGCCACCTCGTGCACGGTCACCTGTTGCCCGAAGCGATCCTCACCTTCGTCACGCCGCCGCTCACTCTCGGGCACTTCGTGTTGGCGGTTCGCACGAGCGACCAAGCCGGAAATGTGTCGGCATCGCCGCCGGCAATCACGGCCTGCACGATCAACAGCAGCCCACGACCGGCCGCCGGATTCCGAACGCTGTGTCACGATCCGGACACCCACACGGTCACGTTCGCGTTTCGCCCTTCACCCGAGTTCGCATAGCACACGCATAGGGGATGGACAGATGCCTGACACGGTTCCGAATGAGGCCTGGCCCGCCGACGCAGCCGTCGAGGCCCTCGACGGGACGACGAATACCCACACGGGCCTGCCGTACATCGCCAAGGGCACGAACGCCAGCAGCGATCCGAGCTACCCGGTACAGTATCAGCGGCGGGAGCAGCGTCAGAACGCGATCCTCGCGCCATGGCGGCAGGGGCAAGTGGTCGACGAAGGCAGCTTGGATTTCGGCGTCTACCCGATCGACTACACCCTCGGCGGGGAACGGAAACACTTTGCCGGCGCGACCGCCCAGGCGGTTGCCGACTACAGCACGAAGCTCGTCTATCTCGATGACAGCAACGCCTTGCAGATTCAGGATTCGTTTCCCGACGACGCGACCACCTTCCTTCCGCTTGCGAAGGTCACCACCGACGGCGGGGTCATGACGATCGAGGACCGGCGGACGTGGACGGTTCATGCCGTGCCCGAGTTCACCGGCCACATTGTAGGGAATGATCTCTGCGAGACGCTGGCAGAGCAGCACGTCGGTCTCGAATTGGCGGTGGGCGAGGAGTTCGACGATTCGATTCGCGTGACGGTGCAGGCCAAGGATGCCACGGGCGAGGACCTTGCCGCGTACATCCTGATGCGCGGCTGGCTGAGCGATAGCGATTTCGGCGGGGAGGTCGGAACCGCACCCGACACGGGGTTCACGGCGCATACGGGCACGGTGCTCAAGGAACTGACGACGGACAAGCATCTGCTGGTGCTCAGCAGCTCGAGCGGCGAGGTCGTGTTCGACATCCAGGACACGGGCGCGCCGACGTTCTATCTGATGGTGGAGTTGAACGGCCGGGTCTACTCGTCCGGTGCCTTCACGTTCTCCTC
>CAZKCX010000232.1:0-9608 GCA_964550865.1 uncultured Planctomycetales bacterium | reverse complement strand
CTGCCCCAGCAGGACGCTGACCTCCGAGCCCGCCTGGATGAAGCGGAAGATGTTGTCGATGAGCAGCAGCACGTCCCGCTTGACGTCGTCGCGGAAGTATTCGGCCATGGTCAGCGCGGCGTGCCCGACGCGAAAACGGGCACCCGGCTGTTCGTTCATCTGACCGAAGACCAACACGGCGTCCTGGAGCACCTCGACCTCCTGCAGCTCCCGGTAAAGCTCCTCCCCCTCGCGCGAGCGCTCCCCGATGCCACAGAAGAGGCTCACCCCCTCGTGCCGGTTCGCCATGTTGTGAATCAGCTCCATGACCAGGACCGTCTTGCCGACGCCGGCTCCGCCGAAAAGCCCGCCCTTGCCGCCCCGCTCGAGAGGCGAAAGGACGTCGATCGCCTTGATCCCCGTTTCGAAGATCTCCGTCTCACTCGTACGCCGATGGAGCGGAACCGGCTCTTGATGGATCGACCGCCACGACGCATCCTCGACCTGCGCTTGCTGATCGATCGGCTGACCCAGCACGTTGAAGACGCGCCCCTTGATGCCCTCGCCGACCGGGACCTCGATCGGCCGACCCCGATCGACGATCCGTGCCCCCCGTGCCAGGCCCCGTGCCGGCGTCAGGGCAATGCATCGAACGCGCCGGTTGTCGAGGTGGGAGACGACCTCCACGTCAACCGACGACTCGCCCTCCGCCTCGAGTCGGCTGTTGATCTCCGGCAACCGCTCCGGAAAGCGCGCATCGATCACGCTGCCTCGCACGGAGAGCACGCTTCCTTCGTTCTGCTTTGGTTCGCCGGATGCTTTTCTCTGCAAGGCGATGTCTCGTCTGGTCTGCTGTAGGAAACCCTAGCCCAAAAGGCACGTTGCGCGCGATGTTCGCGATGCCACGGAACTCCCTCCGTGCGCCTACCTTTCTTTTGGAGCCTGCAGATCAGTTTGGGCTAAGAACCGCATGAGCAAAGCCTAATGCCCGAGAGGCAATGCAGGCGGATGTTCGGGTATCGCCTTGGCGAAAGCCTGCATCGGTAAGGGGCTGTAAGGGACCCAAAGGCTATGCACCATCCGCCAGGGCAGCCTCGAGGCGCTCGACATCCTCGCGTCGACAGAGCTGCGTCCCGGGCGTCGTCACCGCCGCCGCCCCTGCCGCTACGCCGAGTCGAACGGCCTCTGCGATCGACTTCCCGGTCGCCAGGGCATGCACGATGCCCGCGACCATGCTATCACCCGCGCCGACGCGACTGCGAATCGGCACGGTCGGAGACCGCAAGCGCTGCTTTCCGTCGCGCGACGCAAGCAGAACCCCGGACGCGCCGAGCGACAGCACGACGACGTCCGACCACCCGTTGTCCAGGATACGCTGGACCAACTCCTCTTGGTGGTCCTCCCCTTCGATCTGACCGTCCTCCTCGAACATCTCGGCCAGCTCACGGAGGTTCGGCTTGAGGAGGTACACGCCGTCACGAACGGCCCGCCGGAGCGGCTCGCCCCGCGTGTCGAGGATGAGCCGAACACCGATCTCATTCGCCTGGTTCGCCACCCGCGCGTAGAAATCGCTCGGCACTCCCGGCGGCAAGCTCCCACTCGCCACGAGAAATCCGAGTTCGTCGACCTCGCCCACGGCCGACAAGCAGGCCCGCCACTCCGATTCCGCCAGCTCGGCCCCAGGCATGCCGAAGCGATACTGCTGTTCCGACCGTTCCTCGGCCACAATGACGTTCTCGCGCATCGGCTCTTTGACCGGAATCGAACGTTGATCGAGCCGCGGCGTCCCCTCGAGCAATTGCCGCAACCGATCGCCCGTCGAACCCCCGGCGGGGTAGATGGCTTTCGAAGATCCGCCCAACTCGGATACGGCCCGCGAGACATTGATGCCACCGCCCCCGGGGTCGCGCCGAACGGCCCGGCAGCGGAGTTTCTGGTTCGGCGAGACGTGCTCCACCCGACAGGACAGGTCAATCGCCGGGTTCATCGTGAGCGTTGCGATCATCGTCATGGCTGGAAACCCGCTTTAATGCCAACCCAGGGACCGCCCGACGGCTCCGGCGGCCCGGAATCAGTCCGCGCACACATACCGTCGTAGATCCTTCGCGTTCGCCACCGCGTATCCCTTCGCGTCGTTGTTGAAGTAGGCGTGGACGTCGCGCCCCTCCTCCCGATGTGAACGGATTCGCCGTGCCGCCCCACTCAAGGCCTGATGAGAATAGTCTCCCCCGTCGCCGGCACCGTGGAACCGCAAGTACACCCAGTCGGCCGTGACGGGTCTCGGGTGATCTTCGATGAGATCATGGACGCACAGTGCGGCGTTGTGCTCCCGCAGCAGATCGTACACGGAATCGCGGAGCCAGCTTGGGTCCCGAAACTCGAGCGCCCAGCGATGATTCTTGGGCGCCGCCTCCAAGAAGGACCGCAGCCGATCCTCGTCGACGTGCCATCCCGGCGGCAGCTGCACCAGGATCGGACCGAGGAAGCCGTCCAGCCGTTCAGCACGCTCCAGGAACATCCCGATGCTCTGGTCCGGGTCCTTGAGCTTCTTCATGTGCGAGCCATAGCGGCTGAACTTCAGCACGTAGCAGAAGCCCTTCGGTGTCTGCGCGCGCCAGTCGTCGAAGGTCTTGGTCTTCGGCAGGTTGTAGAACGTATTGTTGATCTCCACCGTGTCGAAGTGCTTGGCATAGTGGTCAAACCACCGCTTCTTGGGCAGGTCTTCGGGATAGAAGACCTTCTTCCAATGGTCGTACTGGTATCCGGACGTTCCGATCCGCAGCGTGCCTTGTTGCCGGACCATGTCGATGCGCCCTCCCTGTGTCCTCTTCGTTTGACGCTCTTTGGGATTGGATGCCGTCGCCGGGGTCTGGCCCCACCCCCTTCGCCCAATCGATGCCTCCAGCCCCCACGCCGGGGTCAGGCGCCATACGTGGGGCGGCGCCATGAGGTACCGCATCGACCGGACCCGACCGATCCCGGGCCGTACACGGGTTTGCGACGGCCCCCTTGAGGCGGCAGTATTATGCCCTTCTCATGTTGAACTGAGGGAATCCTAAGGCCTACACGTCACACTTCTGCACACGCACGCGAAAGAGGAACAAGCACCATGCCTGAGCTACCCGATGTCGCCGGATTCAAGAAGTACATCGATTCGACCTCGCTTCATCAACCCATCGCCCGGACGAGCGTCCTCGATGAGAGGATCCTCTCGGATACCTCAGCGCAGAAGCTCAGCCGCACGTTGAAGGACAATACCCTTGAGCAGACGATCCGGCACGGCAAGTTCCTCTTCGCCGGGCTGGAACGGACAGGATGGCTTGTCCTGCACTTCGGGATGACGGGTGACCTGAGCTACTTCCCGTCCGAGCAGGACCCGCCCGAGTACACCAAGGTGCTGCTCTCGTTTGAGAACGGGCATCGCTTGGCCTATATCAGCCGTCGGATGCTGGGACGCGTTACAGTCACGGACGACCGAGAGCAATTCATTGAAGGGCAAGACCTGGGCCCCGACGCCTTGGACCCCAACTTCACGTATCGGGACTTCGCCGACATCCTCGCCGGCCGAAACAGCCCGATCAAGAGTATCCTCATGGACCAAAGCGCGATGGCGGGCGTTGGAAACGTGTACTCCGACGAAGCCCTCTTTCAAAGCGGGATCCACCCGGAGGCCCGGCCGTCCGACCTGACCGAACATCAGCAACGAAAGCTCTTCCGTACAATGCGCCGCGTGCTCGGCGATGCCGCCGACCGTTTGGGAAGGGTTGAGCGACTCGGCGACGACTTCCTGCTGCCCCATCGCGAGGAAGGTGCCGACTGCCCGCGGTGCGGACAGCCCATTCGCAAGGTGACCGTCTCCGGTCGCGGAAGCTACTACTGCCCGACGTGTCAACCCAAGCCCAAGTAGGCAAGCGCCTCGAAGCGCGGCACGCCCCGGGGCGTGCATCAAACGGATCATTGCAGGAATGCCGTGTATGGCGCGAACTCTCCGAGCTGCGAGACTCATCTCGCGCGGTCAATCTCCGCGCAGCATGAATGCTGCGGCTCGGGCAAGGGATACGCAACATCTGCACGGCGATGCTCGCGCAACCGAAATCGAGATGTACCCCGCTCCGGGGTTCTTCCCCTCCGCATGGTCGGCATCAGCCTCGTGCTTTCCCGCTCGTCAGCTGATGGGTGGGTGGCCCATGGCTCTAGCCGTGGGGGACGTGAACTGGCTGCCAATTCGTGTTCCCCACCCCTGAAGAGGGGGGCCACCCATCGGCTGGACGCCCATCGAATGCGTTGCGACACAACACTCGTGATGTGGGGAATCGTCGCCCGTACGCGCGGGGGCGCGTCAGGGCGGCCAGGCAAAGCAGGAACAGACCGACTGCCATCGGGGCCGAGGCGCCGCAGCAGCCCGCGGTCGCACTGGCCACTTGGGGATTCTGGTCGACCGGGTCCAGGCCGTTCGGCACGCCGTCGTTATCCCGGTCGGAATCGCACGTATCGCCGATATGATCCCCGTCGAAGTCGAGCTGCTCCGGGTTGTACGACCCGGGGCAATTGTCCGTCGGCATGAGCTGCTCGGTGGGGATGTCGAGTGTGTCGAGCCAGCCGTTGCCCACGGTGACACCGTCTTGCCGCTGAACCACGCGATACGTGCCGAACTGGGCCTCGCCCTCGCTGGCGCTGCCCGCTCGCGCGTCGAACGGACCGGGTTGCCCCTCCCCCAGGCCGCCCGCATCGAACCCGTCGTCGATCGATCCGTCGTTGCTGTAGTCGATGCTGAAGGCCTGTTCGAGGGTGGCCTCGCTGTACCGCACGAAGTCCGGCACGCCGTCGCCGTCGTCGTCCGGGGCCTCCAAGAAACCGTCTTCGTCGGAATCGAAGCTCATCAGGATGCGCTGAAACTCGACCACGTTGTCGGGGAACTCGCTCGCCCGCCCCCCGCCTCGGACGAACGCATCCTGCAGGGCCTGAAGGTCCGCCTGGTCGAATCGTCCGTCTCCGGTTACGTCGTAGCCCCAACGCGCGGGATCGATCTGCGGGGCCGGGTCCTCCAGGTCGGTCAGGCCGTCCCCGTCGGTGTCCGCGCGCGTCGGATCGGTTCGGACTCCGGGAACGGGCTTCTCGACGACGAGCCGACGACGGTCGGCCCGATCGACGAGCCCGATGCTCTCGGTGACGAGACTCACTTGGTCCAGCTCTCCGTTGCCGTTGGTATCCTCGCCGTCGTCGAGCTGTCCGTTGCCGTTGGTGTCCTCATCCAAGTACGCGACACGCGCCCACGTGTTGACCTCGTCCCAATCCGAAATGCCGTCGCCGTCGGTATCCCGCTTCGTCGGATCGCTGAAGACGCGAACAACGTACTCGCGTTTGAAGAAGCCGGCGCCCAACCCCAGCGGGTAGCGTGTGAGTGTGAAGCCCGCGAGCTCCTCACCGTCCCCCAGGCCGTCTCCGTCCGTATCCCACGCGTACGGGTCGGTCTCGCCCGCGTCGACAACTCCGTTGCCGTTCTGGTCCTCGGCGCCGTCGGAGATGCCGTCTCCGTCTGTGTCATGGTCGGAGACTTCGGCGAAGACATCGAACGGCTCGGACTGCACCGTCCCCAACCCCGGGCCCGACGCCTGAAGGACGTATCCGCTGCACACGAGCGTGACGCGCAGGTTCTGTGCGGCCCCGAACGTGGCCAGACCGCTCGTGGCCGCAACGGCCGTGGTGCCCGTCAACGAGCCCCCACATCCCGTCGGATTGATCAACGCCACGGAGATCGTATTCGTCGCGGGCGTCCGGTTGCCGCTGGAGTCGACGATCTCCACGGAGACGCTCAGTGACTTCGAGATCTCCGTGTTGCCCGGCTGCTTGACGAAACGCAGCGAGTCCGCCGGACCCGCCGTCACGGTGAAACCATTGGAGGTCCCGGAGACCACGTTGTCTCCGCTTGTGCGGACGGCCTCGATGCTCACGCCTTCTTCCGCTCTGTCGTAGAGCACGCCGGTGATGATCACCTGCCCGCTGCCGGCCGCGATCGTCCCACTGATGTTGCCGGAGAGCTGTCCGTTCCCCGCGCTGCGTCGTAGCGTCACGACGGTGTCGGTCTGCGCGTTCGTGCCGTTCCCGGTGCTGTCGACGGTGCGTACGGTCACGTCGAACGGCTCTCCGGCCTGCTGGTCGCCGATCGGCAGAATAACCAAGCCGGCCGCCAGACCGGCCGTAACATCAAACGAATTGGAGACGTCAGGCGTCAGCGCGTCCCCCGTGGTCCTCGCAACGGTCAGGGCGACGCCGGTCTCGGCCGTGTCGTAGGTCACGCTGAAGGTCGCGATCTTGTCCCCCGG
Source organism: uncultured Planctomycetales bacterium (assembly GCA_964550865.1). GTDB lineage: Bacteria > Planctomycetota > Phycisphaerae > UBA1845 > JAFGLZ01 > JAFGLZ01. The sequence goes on along the minus strand of CAZKCX010000232.1, from coordinate 3,306 downwards.
ATCCAAGGAACGCTCCAGCAACCCACCGAGCCCGCCGGCCCCCGCGGACAGGCCGACCTCCAGGGTTGTCGCCGCGCTCACCCCCGCGAGGTTCCCGAAATCGTCCAGCACGTTCACGACGACCGGAAAGGCGACGCCGGCGGATTGGTCGGTGATGGGTTCGATCTCCAGTGTGGTAGGCGTATTTGCGCCGACGCCGAACGGGGAGGAATCCGCGGCGGCGAGCGCGTCCCGCTGGTGCGAGCCGCTTGCAGGACCACGTTGGCTTCCGCCTTGTCGTACGTCACACCCGAGATCGTAACCGACCCCGTCCCCGCGGAAATCGTATCGGACAACGTTCCCCCGAGCGTGCCCGAGCCGGTGGTCAGCGACAGCTCGACCACCGTATCGCCCGAAACGTCCGTTGCGTTCCCAAAGGCATCGAGGGCAAGCACCGTCACATCGAACGGCACCCCTGCCGTCTGGTTTCCGATTGCCTGAACTCCCAGCGTCGTGGGCGTACCGCCGCCCACGCTAAAGACGTTCGAGGTCGTCGCGGCGAGCGCGTCGCCGCTCGTCCGCGTCGCGTTCAGGCTCACCCCGCCTTCCGCCTTGTCGTAGGTCACCCCGGCAATGTTCACCGTGTCGCCGCCCATGGGGATGGTCCCGGTCAGCGTTCCGCCCAAGATCCCACTGCCCGTGTTCAGGCTGAGCTGGACCTGGGTATCGGCCGAGACCGTGGCCAGGTTGTCCGCGCCGTCCACGGAATGCACGGTGACCGCAAAGGGCGTCCCCGCCGTCTGGGGCCCGATCGCGATGATGTCCAGGCGAACCGGCGGGCTGCTGTTTACGTTGAACGCATTCGATACCGCCGCCGTCAACGCCGGACCACTCGCCACGTCCGCCCGTACGCTCACGCCGTTCTCGGCCGTATCGTAGGTAACGCTGAACGTCTTGGTCTTCGTGCCCGTCGTGAACGACTGCGTCAAGACACCGGTCAGGGTGCCCGTTCCGGTTTCCTTTCCGAGCTGGACGTCCGTGGCTCCGGACACGCCCGCCAGATTGCCCCAGTCGTCGAGTACGTTGACGGTGACCGAAAACGCGATATCCGCGGTTTGCGTAGGGATTGTCTCGATCGCCAGCTCAGTCGGAGCACCGGGCGCGACGACAAACGGATTGGAGTCGCCGGGGCTGAGCACATCGCCGCTGGTTCGCTCGGCGCGGATCACCACGCCGCTCTCCGCCGTGGTGTGGATCACGCCGGCTATCGTCACCGTGCCCTGGCCGGCGTTGATTGTGCCGTCCACCGTGCCCGCCAGGACGCCGGTTCCGTTAAAGAGGCTCAAATGCACATCGGTGTCTGCGGAGACCAGAGCGGGGTTGCCGGACCCGTCGAGGGTGTTCACCACGACATCGAACGTACCCCCGGCGATCTGGTTCCCGATCGTCTCGACCTCCAGCGTCGCCGCCGCGCCGCCCGTCACCGAGAACGGATCGGAGCTGCCCGACACAAGAAAATCGCCTGCGGTTCGATCGACAATCAGCACGACGTTGTCTTCCGCCTTGTCGTACTCCACGTTGTTGATCGTCACCGAATCGGTTCCGGCGTTGATGGTCCCCGTCAGGGTCCCGCTCAGCGTCCCGGTGCCGACGCCTCGGCGCAGCTCGATGTCCGTGTTCTGTGTGACGTTCGAGGGATTCCCGAACTGGTCCGTCACGCGGACCGTCACGCTGAAGGGCGAACCCGCCGTGGGCGCCGGCGCGATCGGGTCGATCTTCAGCAGAAGCGACGTCGCGGATGCGAACGTCACATTGGTCGTGCCGTCCGTCACCACGCCGTCCGATACGGTCATCTGCGTCGTCTCGGCGATGCGATCGGTAATCGTTACCTGCAGCTCACCCGAGGCGTCGAAGTCCGCCGTGTCGGGGATCGTGGCGGACGTTCCCAGATCGGTGAAGCCGGGAATCCCGCTGCCGAGATCAAAGCTGTCGTCGTCGCCCCCGGTATCCGAGCTGACCGTGATCGTGTCCTGGATGTCCCAGTTCGGAATCGCGTTCCCCTGGACGTCGCGGGCCGTAATCGTGAGCACCACATCTTGATCCACGACTTGCGTGACCAAATCGGGCACGACATCGAAGTGGTGCAGCGGAGCGGGGGTATACGTAAGATTCCCGCTCGTGCCCGTCGCGGGCGTCACCGTGTCTTCGGCGGTGACCGTAATCGTCTCGGCGATTCGGTTCGTGACATCCACCGTCCGCGTTCCCGTGCCCGCGTCGAACGTCGTGCCGGCGGGAATCGTGGCCGTCGCGCCGCCGTCGACGAACCCCGGCACCGCGCTGGACCAATCCAGCGTCGTGCCGTCCCCGCTCGTCGTGGTGCTCAGCGTGATGTCCTGCGTCGTCGTCCAGCCCTTCACCGCGTTGTTGTACGTATCGCGCGCGGTGACGGTCACGGTGATATGGTTGTCGACCTCGACCGTGTCGGGCGGGCCGGCCGCCAACTCGAAGTGATCGAGGTCCGCCGCGGTAATGTTGAACAGCGCACTGTCGATCGAATTCGACGTCGTGAACGCCGCCCCGTCCGCCGTTGCGCGAAGCCGGAATCCGTCCGCGGCCACTTGGATGTTCAAGTTCGTCGCCCCGGACCACGTCGCCTTGCCGTTGCTCGTCAGCAACGTCTTCGTGCCGTTCAGACTCGTCGCCGGGGGCGACGGCGGATCCGTCTGAATGCTCAAGGTGATGTTCCGGTTGATCGACGGGATCGTGTTGCCGTACTGATCCTTGATCTCCACGACGGGCAGCAGGTCCTCCCCGGCCGTCGTATTCGCGGGCTCCGTCGTGAACTCGAGGTGGTCGGCGATCGCCTCGGGCGTGACGTTGAACAGGTTGCTGTCCAGCGTGTCGGACCCGCCGAACGTCGGATCGTTCGCGGTCGCCCGCAGCTGGTAGCCGTCTTGCGCGACCTCGACGTTCAGGTCGTCGGGAGCCGTCCACGTTGCAACGCCTGCCGTCGTTGCCTTGGTCTTGGGGCCGAGCAGGTCGGCCGGGTCGCCGTTCAGAAGGATCAGCTCGATCGTATACGAACCCGTCGTGACGGTGTTGCCCGTCACGTCCTTGACGCGAACCACCGGCACGAGCGCAACGCCGGCCGTCGTATCCACAGGTTGGGTGGTGAACTCCAGTTCGTGCGGCGGGCCGTGCTCGAACGTAACGACCTCGGTGTCGGTGATGGTCGTCCCATCGGTGTCGTCGGTCGCCTCGAAGGTCACCACTTTCGCGATCGTCGACTTGACCGTGAATGTCACCTGACCCGACACGTCCGAAGGC
>CAZKCX010000231.1:0-9615 GCA_964550865.1 uncultured Planctomycetales bacterium | reverse complement strand
CCCGTCAGCGATGCGGCGCCGAGCAGGCCGGTGAGCCCGACCCCACCCGTTCGCCGCAGCAGTTGTCTTCGCGTCATGTCCGCCATGGTGTCGACTCCCGGTCCTCCCCTGTGGGGGTGCATGATGTCACTCTCTCAGAGCCGGTCTGCCCCCAGGCCGGTCGGTGTTTGACATGGTAAGACCACGGTACGGCACTGGCACAAGCTCGCCCAGCGCAGGAACGCCCTGCCGTCTCCACGTCCGGGCGCCTCAGCGATTGACTTCGGACCATCGGCTCGCCCCCGCGGAATCCGATCCCCCGCGCATCAGGGCTTCACACAGACGACGCCGTGAACGTGAACGCGAGGAATGGTTACCGCAAGTATCCCGGCGGACCAGGTCCACTCGAGCTTGACTTCGCCGGGGATCCACACGACCGCCTCGGGCTTCGCGGGCACCTTCATCCGCACCTTGATCGGCCCGACGGCCGGGATGTCGTCGATGATGCCGTAGCGGCGCGACGTCGGCATGTTGGTCAGGTTCAGCACGTGCAGACAAAGCTCGCCCGCCCGGGTCCGGCGTAAGGCGATGTCGAGGCACGGCGGCCCGTCGATCTCGACCGCCGGCTTGGGGAAGAGCCGCCCGACGATGTCGCCGATGAACCGCTTGAGATACGGATGGTGGCAGCGGAAGAACACACTGCCCACCGGACCCCACACGGCCGCGATCTGCCCCCTGCCGTGCTTCGTGAGGGTGGCAGCGACGTGGCCGTCCTTGCGGAGGTCGCGTGTCGGGTGCCACGTGCCGATGGCCTCGGCCCCATCGAGCTCCACCTTCTGCCAGGCCCCATTGGCGTTGACGGGCCCGGCCGACGACGCCAACTCCGCCCGCACGGAGGCGGGCTTGCCGGAGAGCTTCACGCCGAGATGCGGCTCGAACAGCCTCGCGCATTTCTCGCCGAGCAGCAGCAAACCGCCGCCCTGCTCGACGTATTCGAGCAGCGCCCGTCGGAACGGCTCGGCGAGCTTGTACGAATCGGGAACCACGATGAGGGGGAAGTCCCGCATCCGCGGCTGAAGCTGGTGCTCGGCCAGGATGTCCACCGAATACGCCAGCTCGAGCAGCGCGTGCAACGTCCCCTCGAGCGGCTCGGTCGTCCCGGCGTAATGGAAGACGCGGTCGGACCAATCGAACTGGGTTTCCGTCGAGAGCAGCAAGGCGATCTGCGGCACGCTCGTGCTCTTGTGGCTGACCGCCTGCCGCGTGCGGCAGAAGTCCGCGACCTGTCCGAGCGTCTCGATCATCGTCGGATGGAGGTAGCCGCGACGGGTCGGCGTGTTGTAGATCTGGAAACCGCCTCCCTGCATGAGCACGACGGACGACTCCTGTTGCAGGTGAACGGGGGTCTTGAGGCTCCAGCGGAGGCCGTCGCCCTTGTCGAACCCCCAGGCCATCAGGTCCCACGGCATGCCGGTGCTGGCCAGGTACCGCGCCTCCACGCGGGCGCGATCCACCGACAGATGGGGGGAGTAGTCGCCCGAGAGGGAATCGAGCTTCGCGACGACGGGCTTCGGCGCCAGCGTCGTATACATCCAGTTGCTGGTGATTTGGAGCTCCGGGTCGTGGGCGTGCAGGGCGTCGACCCAATGACAGAGGTAGCGCTCGAACGCCCGCCGGTGGAAGTCCTTCCACTCCTGCCAGTGCGGATCCTTGCTGCTCTTGGGTGCGGTCTCGAAACCGGTTTCCTTCTTCCAGGCCTTCAGGGCGGCCGGCGAGTAGTCGAGCTTGGCGGCCCAGCACTCGCCGTCGGCCCAGATGCCGTCGAGGTCGTACTGGGTCGTGACCTCCTTGAGCTGCGGGATCAGCAGCGCATCGACATAGGGACCGAAGACGCTGGTGGCGTTTTTGTCGGGCTTGCCGTTGGCGTTGACGACCGCCCACTCCGGGTGCTTTTCCACCGCAACGCTATCCCACACGCCGGAGTAGTGGATGTACAGGCCGACGCCGTGCTCGCGCGTGACCTTGCGGTAGATTTCCAGGGCGACCTTGGCCAGGCCCGGGCATGTCGTCCCGACATCCGTCGGATACCCGGTGTAGCCGGGGTGGCCCTTGCAATCGTATTGCAGGAAGTCGGGCCGGACACGCGTGAGGAGCTTATCGACCATCTCCTCGGTGATGTCCGCGTAGAGCTCGGTGTCGTCCTTGTTCGGGTGATGATCGAAGTGCAGCCCGAAGAAGGCCTTGCTCCGCGGGATCGGACGCGCGGCGGCCGCCGCAGGCGCCGGGACGCTTTGGTCTCGCGCATCGGCGCGTACCGGACCAACGAGTAACAGGCTCGCCGCAAGGGGGATGGCCAGGCAATAAGTTCGCATGGGAGGGTCCTCCGCTTCTGGGCTTGCATGGTGCTGACTCGGCGCGATCGTAGTTGCACCCCGCAGGAAGGTCAAAGGGAGGGGTGCGGATAACCTCGGTGGGCGCCGCGGTTTTGGACGACGTGCGGGTTGACACGCTCGGTCCGGGATAGGTACATTCGCTGTGATACGTAGGCATCGGGGAGACCGGGAGTTGGCTATGGCAGAGCAAGAATCACACCTGGAGATCGGCCGCGAAGGCGGCGTGACCGTGGTACGGTTCTCGGATCGCAAGATCCTGGAGGAGATTCCGATCTCCGAAATCGGCGACAAGCTGTCGACCCTGGCCGAATCGGAGGGTGGGATCAAGCTGCTGCTCGACTTTGAAAACGTGGAACACCTTTCCAGCGCCGTGCTGTCCATGCTGATCAATCTGAACAAGAAGGTTCAGCAGAACGGCGGCAAGCTGAAACTGGCGAACATCAAGCCGCAGATCTTCGAGGTGTTCAAGATCACGCGCCTGAACGAGCTGTTTGAAATCCACGATACTACCGCCGAGGCGAAGAAGAGCTTCTAGCCGCCGACCCAACAGCCGTCTCCTTGCCCTGCCGCATCGGATCAACGCCCAAGCCCGGAGCACCCGCTGAACGCATGGGCGAGGCCTCGTTCTTTCGAACCTGAGTGCTGCGAGTCGGTAAAGCCACGATGCCCCGGATTCGCCTGGATCAAGATCCCAACGCAACCGCCATCGTGATTCGCAGCGAACTCCGCGCCGCGAAGGAGGCCGAAACCCAGATCCTCGAAGCCCTCGAGGCGAAACACTACCCGGAAGCGTGTGCCTTCGCGATCAAGCTGGCCCTGGAAGAGGCCATCACCAACGCCATCCGCCACGGCAGCAAGAACGATCGGTCGAAGCGGCTGACGCTTCGCTATCGGATTACGCCCGACAAGGCCGTCATCTCCGTCGAGGACGAAGGCGCCGGCTTCAATCCGACGGCCGTTCCCGATCCCACCCTCGATGAGAATCTCAACAAGCCGAACGGGCGGGGCATCATGCTCATGCGCGCGTACATGGACGAGGTCACCTACAACGAAACCGGTACCGAGGTCGTGATGGTCAAGCACAACCGCTAGCCCGCGAAAGGCGAAGACGATGCCCAGCGACCGTCCCATCGAGATGGACGTTCAGCGCCAAGAAGACCGCGCCGTCATCCGGATCGCGGGATCGGTCACCATGGACGTCGCCCGAGAATTCGGCGACCGCCTGACCGACACCGCCCAACAGGACATCCGACTGATGGTCGTCGACCTCGCGGAGCTCGACTTCCTTTGCAGCGAGGGACTGGGCGCGCTGGTCACCGCCCACACCAAGTGTGCCCACCGCGGCGGGCGCATTCGTCTCGCGAGTCCGAGCGACCAGATCCGCGACCTGCTCGAGTTGACCAACCTCAACAGACTGTTCGAGGTCTTCCCGTCCGTGGAAGAGGCCATGAAGCCCTGATCGCCCACCGTCCTCGCGCCCGCCATCCCCTCTCCGGACGGCACGAGGCGGTCGCCCGCAATCCGGAGCGATCCCCACCGGCCGCGCATCCAACCTACAGCAAGATTGCGATCTACGATGCGAGCCAAACCGCTCGATGCGGGCAGGACGGCTTACGACGCACGTCTTCTTCGAGTACAATGCCGCCCGCCCGACGGCGGATTCGGACCCCGAAACCAACCACAAGCAGCAGGACGGCAGGACCATGGGACAGAATCTCGTACATAAGATCCTCTCCGAGCACCTCGTCGAGGGCGAACTCGTCGCCGGCAAAGAGATCGGCATTCGCATCGACCAGTGTCTCACGCAAGACGCCACCGGAACCACCGCCTTCCTCCTTTTCGAATCGATGGGCCTCAAGCGGGTCCGCTGCGACCTGGCCGTCAGCTACGTGGATCACAACATGGCCCAGTTCGGCCCGGAGAACCACACGGACCATATGTATCTCCAGTCGATCGCGCCGAAGGTCGGGGCCTATCATTCGCGGCCCGGCAACGGGATCTGCCACCAGGTCCACCTCGAGCGATTCGGCAAGCCGGGGGCGACGATGCTCGGCAGCGATTCCCACACCCCGACGGCCGGCGGGCTGGGCATGATCGCCATCGGCGCGGGCGGACTCGACGTGTCCGTCGCGATGGGAGGCGGCCCGTTCTACCTCACGTGTCCCCGCGTGGTGGCCGTCGAGCTGAAGGGAAAGCTCCAACCCTGGGTGGCCAGCAAGGACGTCATCCTCAAGGTGCTGAGCATCCTCTCGACCAAGGGCAACGTCGGTCTGATCGTCGAGTACTGCGGCGAGGGCGTGTCGACGCTGAACGTCCCCGCGCGATCGACGTGCACGAACATGGGGGCCGAGCTCGGCGTGACGACCAGCATCTTCCCGTCCGACGAGGTCACCCGCCAGTACCTCGAGGCCCAGAAGCGTGCCGAGGTCTGGCAGCCCGTCGCCCCCGATCCGGACGCGGAATACGACCGCATCACGAAGACGCTCCACGCCGAGAAGGACGCCCGTACCCTCGCGAGCATGCGCGAGTGCTGCAAGGGATACGAGGAAAGCGACCCCGACAAGGACGGGCTCGTGACCGTCAGCTTCGACCGGATCGTGATCGATCTCGACACGCTCCAACCCATGTGCGCGGGTCCGGGCAGCCCGGACAACATCACGAGCGTCCGTGAGATCGAGGGCATCGACGCGGGCCAGGTCCTGATCGGCTCGTGCACGAACAGCTCGTACCAGGACCTCTCGCTCTGCGCGAACGTCCTCCGCGGCCGGCAAATCGCCGAGAACCTCGAGTTCGGCATCAACCCGGGCTCCCGCCAGGTCCTCAAGATGATCTCCGAGAGCGGCGAGCTGACGGACTTCATTGCGGCGGGCGCGCGGATTCTCGAGGTCGGTTGCGGGCCCTGCATCGGGCAAGGGCAGTCGCCCGCCGAGAACGTCAACAGCGTCCGCACCTTCAACCGGAACTTCGACGGCCGCAGCGGCACGAAGAACGATCGCGTCTACCTCGTCTCGCCGCAGACGGCCATCGCCACGGCCCTCGCCGGCAAGCTCACCGATCCACGCGATCTGACCGAGAAGATGGGCGTCGAGCCCCCTGATCTCGTGAACCCCACCGGCTTTCCCGTCGACGACGGCATGATCCTCCCGCCGATACCGGAAGAGCAGGCCGATCAGGCCGAGGTCGTTCGCGGCACGACCATCGTGACGCCCCCGTCCGGTGAGCCGCCGGCGGCGGACCTCCGGGCGCGCGTGGTCATCAAGGTCGGCGACAAGATCACGACCGACCACATCAGCCCGGCGGGGACGTTTCTGAAGTACCGCTCGAACGTGCCGGAGTATTCCAAGGCCGTCTTCTTCATCCTCAACGAGAAGGACAAGCCGCCCTTCCACGAACGAGCCCTCGCCGCCAAGGACGAAGGGCGCTACGGCGTGATCGTCGGCGGCGATAGCTACGGCCAGGGCAGCAGCCGGGAGCACGCCGCCCTCTGCCCGATGTACCTCGGCATTCGGGCGGTGCTTGCCAAGGCCATCGAGCGGATCCACAAGTCGAACCTGATCAACTTCGGCATCGTCCCCCTGACGTTTCAGACGCCTTCGGACTACGACCGCATCGACGAAGGCACGGACGTATCCATTCCGGGGCTGGCCGAGGCGATCCGAAGCGGCGCCGAGTCCGTACCGATGAAGCTCGAGGGCTCCGACGTCGAGATCCCCTGCCGACTGGAGCTGTCCGATCGGCAGCGCCGGATCCTGTCGGCCGGCGGACTCCTCAACGCCACACGCGAAGGCAGCCTTTGAGGGCGCGGGAACCGAGCGCGTGCACGAATCCCCGAAGGAATGCAGCTTCTGTGGCCCAGCCGCCCCCGGCTGGGGAGTCCGAAGGCCCACGGCCGACGGCGGCCGTGCCACACTCGTCAGACCCGCTACAACGCCGCCTGGATCACGAGAGGAGAGGGGAATGATGCACGCACTGCTCTTCCGTCTTACCCTCACGAGCTTAGCCGTCGTTGTCGCATCCCAGGCCTTGGCCGAGGAGTACCCGTGCTACAGCGGCCGCTATCCCCACCTGGCAGTCTTCAACGAGCAAAGAGAATGCGGAATCGGGGCGGTCGTGCCGTGGGCGGGTCGATTGTGGATCACGACCTACGCGCCGCATCGTCCGCTCGGTAGCGATGACGGACTCTACGAGATCACGAAGGATCTCCGCCTGACCCGACGGCCCGAATCGGTCGGTGGGACGCCGGCGAATCGCCTCATCCACCGTGAATCCAATCAACTCTTCATCAGCCACTACGCCATCGATGCGAAGGGCAAGGTCCGCGCGATCTCACCGAAGCGAATGCCGGGCCGACTGACGGCCACCGCGCGAAGCCTCGATGACCCCGCCAACAAGGTCTACCACTACACGATGGAGGAAGGCCTCTACGGGGTCGACGTCCGGAGCTTGGAGCTGCGAACCCTATACCCGGACGGCAACCAAACGAAGCATGGCACCAAGAACCCTCTGCTGCCGGGCTACCACGGCAAGGGGGCCTACACGGCACAGGGACGGCTTGTCGTCGCCAACAACGGCGAGCCGCCAAGGAGAAACGACGCGGAATGCGGTCCGTCCGGCTCCCTGGCCGAGTGGGACGGGCACGATTGGACGGTCGTCGAGCGAAAGCAGTTCACCGAGGTCACCGGCCCCGGTGGGGTCCACGGCAACGCCGGCCCGGACGATCCGCTCTGGACCGTGGGGTGGGACCACCGCTCGCTCATCCTCAAGGTCCTCGACGATCGTCGATGGCACACGTTCCGACTGCCGATCGCATGCTACTCGTACGTCGCCCGCCATGGCTGGCACACGGAGTGGCCGCGGATCCGCGAGGTCGTCCCCGCCAAGAACGGCCGACCGCCCAAGCTCCTGATGAACATGCACGGGACATGGTTCGATTTCCCGCCCACATTCTCCGCGAGAAACACCACAGGTCTTCGCCCCGTCGCAAGCCATTTGAAGATCACCGGCGACTTTTGTCACTGGCACGGGCGCATCGTCTTCGGCTGTGATGACGCCGCCAAGACGGGGTTGTTGACCAAAGAGGCCAAACCGCCGAACCGCCTGGTCGGGCAGTCGCAGTCGAACCTGTGGTTCACCAGCCGGAACGGACTTGGAGAGGCCGGAAGAGCCATGGGCTGGGGCGGGCCATGGGTCCACGACGACGTGGCCGACGGCGCGGTCAGCGATCCCTACCTGATCGCCGGCTATCCTCAGCGTGTGCTCCACTTGGCGCATGCGACGGACGCAACGATCCGCATCACGGTCGACGCCCGCCGCGCCGGCAGATGGCAGACCTGGAAGACCATTGAGGTGCCCGCCCAAGGCTATCGCCGGCTCCTGTTGCCGGGCGATCTGAAGGCCGAATGGGTCCGCCTCCGCGTCGACGGAAAGGCAACGGACCTGTCGGCGTATTTCCACTTCGGGCCGGGCGGCGGCGCCCTCACCGACTCCGGCTTGTTTGCCGGGCTCGCCTCCGCGGCCGGCGAGCCGGCCTTCGCCGCCGGGCTGATCCGCCCCCGCGGCGCGAATCTGCGGACACTCCACGCCGCCGCCTTGCGGGTCGACCAGCACGGCCGCACCGAGGCCGACGGCTATTACGAGATCGGTTCCGACATGCGCTTGCGTCGCGTCGACGACGCGAAATCCGAGGCGTGGCTGCGCGAGAAGGCACGTATCGACAGCCCGGGCTTCACGGTGGATGCCGCGTCGGTCATCGTCACGGACGGCGAGCAACGCTATCGACTTCCCAAGGGGCACGCCGCCTTCGATACGCCCACCGCCCTCGGTTGGCCGCGCGGCGTCCGCGAGGTGTGCACCGAGCGTTCCCTCCTTAACGCCCACGGCTCGTTCTACCTGCTGCCCGCCCCCACCTCCGGCGGCGTCCGAAGGATCAAGCCGATCGCCACGCACAACCGCTCCATCATGGACTTCTGCTCGTGGCGCGGCATGCTGGTCCTCTCGGGATGCCGCCTGGACGCCAAGACAAACCCGCACCTCGTTCGCAGTGATGACGGCCAGTTCGCCCTGTGGTTCGGCGACGTCGACGACCTCTGGAAGCTGGGCAAGCCGAGAGGCCGTGGCGGGCCGTGGAAGGAGTCCGCGGTGACCGCCGGGCACTGGTCCGATCCGTACCTGATGGCCTGCTACGACCGCAAGACGCTCCGGCTCAGCCACGACGCGACCGCAGCCGTCAAGATGATGCTCCAGGTGGACTTCCTCGCGGACGGGACGTGGTGCACGTACAAGACGTGGCACGTGCCGCCGGGCGAAACGCTGACGTACGCCTTTCCCGACGGATACAGCGCCCACTGGGCGAGGCTTCGCTGCGACCGCGCCTGCACGGCCACGGCGCGGTTCACGTACGAATGACGCCCCAGACGATTGCTCTCCGTCTTGTTTCCAGCTTGTCTTCTCGGGGGGGAAACCCGACGGCTTGCGCTTGACATCATTATGCTTATGTGTTATGCTTTTATGCATGAGGACAACGCTCGACATCGACGATCAGCTACTCCGACAGGCCAAGCGTGAAGCCGCCCGGACGAAGCGCTCGTTGCGTGCGGTGGTGGAAGACGCACTTCGTGAGCGGTTTGCCCGGAGAGGCAAGAGGAAGTCCCACGACCACATTACGTTGATCACCTCCGACCAACCACCGGGCCTCTGCCCCGGCGTCGACTTGGACCGATGGGTAGACCTGTTGGATGTGATGGAAGCGCCTGATGATCCTTCCTGACGTGAACGTCCTCATCTACGCGTTTCGTGCCGAGCATCCGAGGCACGAGGAATACCGTCGGTGGCTGGAAGGCGCCATCAACGGACCGCAGGCATTGGGGCTCGCGGACGTGGTCCTCTCGGGCTTCGTCCGCGTGGTCACGCACCCGCGGGTCTTCCAAAACCCGGATTCGGTAGACGTTGCACTGTCCTTCGTCAACCAGTTGCGCGACAGCCCGAACTCGGTCATCATCGCTCCCGGCGAACGGCACTGGGCAATCTTCGTAGACCTCTGCCACAAGTCGAACGCCAAGGGAAACCTTGTGGCGGACGCCTTCCTGGCGGCGCTCGCCATCGAAAGCGGCAGTGAATGGATCACAACAGACCGAGACTTCGCGCGCTTCCCCGGGTTGAAATGGCGAGACCCGTTGAGCTAAATCACCGCTAAGCTGCCTGCAAGAATCTTTGGACAGTCAGCGAAACTTGGGTGGCCCACCTC
>CAZKCX010000230.1:0-9625 GCA_964550865.1 uncultured Planctomycetales bacterium | reverse complement strand
TAGTCCTTATTGCGGAACCTATGTTTCCAAGCCCTTTTCTTGACGGGTCTCGCAATCGCTACGAAGACCTCGAGGGGGCAAGTCACCGAGTCCGGTATCGTGCAGGCTTACCCCATGAAGTACTTCACCAGCCAGTCGATCCGTCCCCGCTTGACGAAGTGCATGCCGGAGAAGCGCATGACCTCCTGCATCCGCTTGCGGTAGTCCGGGCGATAGCAGTGCGTCCGGCAGTCCTTACACCTGGGCTTCGGATCGTACGGGCACCTCGTTAGCCGCTGCTTCGCGTACGCGAGGAGATCGCGGCATTGCTCGCACGGCCCGCCGCCGTTCGGGGTGTGATGCTCGCGGCAGTACACCTCCACGAACTTCGTTACCGTCTTGAGGTCCTTCGCAATGTCTCTTCGTACGGTGTTTACCATTCCGGTCGTTCCGTTGTCCGAGCCGGGCCGCCCTCGGCCCCGTCACGGGTCTTCGCGAATGCCTGGTCCCTTCATGAGGACGACTCGGATTCTTCGTCCTCGTCTTCTTCCGACTTGCCCAAAGCGGCCATCACCTTGGCATAGCGTTCCGGGCCGAGGCATTCCTTGGCCGCGGTACACCATTGCACGCAGCTTGGTGTCTCCTCGACGAAGACCATCGTCCTGCACTTCGGGCAGCGGCGCCGCTGCTCATCGGAGAAGATCTCGACGGCCTCCCCGCATTCCGGGCAGCGATGGATCTCCGCGGTGACGCGGCGGAAGTCTTGTCCGGGGCAGCGACTCATCGCGCCACCTCCTCCGGCTCGACTTGGCTCGCCACAACTGGTTCGACATTGCTCGGTCGAGGTGTGTCGTCGGGGATCACCGTCGGAGATGGTTCGCCCGAGACCGCCGCCGGAGCGACCTCGCCGCGGAGCGAGACCGTGTGCACCTCGATCGGCACGTCGGAACCGGCCCGATCCCGCGCTTCGATCAAGATCCGTTCGAGCACGGTGCAGCAGGGCACCTCCATCTGCACGATCGTGATCCGCTTCGGCTCGGCCTGCTCGATCATCGCACGGAAGCAGTCGACATAGTCGCTGCTGTCGTCCAGCTTCGTGCAGGCCGCCACGACCGCTCGGCCCGGTAGGTACCGCTTATGAAAGCCCGGCACGGCAAAGGCGGCGCAGTGGGCCGCGATAACCAGGTCCTCATCGATTCGAATGATCTTCCGTTGTTCACGCACTGAGTGCTCTCCCGCTTAGATGCAGCGACGACAGCTTCGTCGCCGCGAAGTAGTCGCGTATTTGCTTGTTCACCGACTGCAGCAGCCCGCCCAAGATGCAGTGGCCGCCGCAGACTTGTCGGGTGAGCAGGCACCCGGCGGGCCGCATCGGGCCTTCGATGGCCTCGTAGACGTCGAGGAGCGTGACCTGCGCGGCGGGCTTCGCCAGGGCGTACCCGCCGCTGGGTCCGCGGATGGACCGGACCAGCCCGGCCTTGGTCAGCCGTTGGAGGACCTTGGACAGGTGGTTCTCCGAGACGTCCAGGGTCCGGGCCATCTCGGCCGTGGTCATGACGCGGTCTGCGTTTGCCGCCAGCATGGTGGCCGTGTGTAAGGCCAACGAGGCGGCTTCGGAGATCTTGAGCACGGTAGGGCTCCTGCCATGAGTCTAGTAAACTGGTACTAGTATACCACATTATTCGGGCCTGTCAAGCCGATGGGCCGAATTCCTGTCGTTTTCTGGGGCCTCACTGGAAGACGGCTCGCACCGTGTGTCACAAGTGGTACGCCTATGGCAGAGTTCATGGATGCCACGGTTGCCGCTTCGAGCCGCGGCATTCATGCCGCGCGGCCGCGCCGGATGAATCCGGCGGCTCGACGTAGCTCGCCACGAGCGGCTCGGGCATATCGTCGCAATACTTCTGAAATGCAGTACGAGGTTTGCCTTCGGTCTGAGCCTCAGGGTGGAAGATGGGGTCGAAGACAGGGTCGACGATAAGACCGAAGAGCGGCAGATGCCTTCCGATCGGCTTCTGGGCCGGCAGGGATCCCGTCCGAAACCGCTATCCCCTCGGCAGGGCGTCGTTGTCGTCGCGACGTTTGGCGGAGAGGTTCTGCTTGCGGACCCACGCCCAGAGCGGTATCCCAACGAAGGCGAACGCCAGCGCGGCGATGACGATGAACTCACGCGGGCCGATCGGTGCACAACAGAAGAATGCCGGCAGGGGGGTCAATCACGTCTCCTTGGTCGTCGTGTCCGTCGAAGGGGTTTGGAGCTCTCTGGCCCAGGGGTGCTCGGCGGCTCGCGCGTCCGCGTCACCCGTCAGCCAGCCGCCGCCGATGGGTAGCACGCGGTTCTTGCCCTGACGCTTGGCGGCGACGAGGGCATTATCCGCCTGGAGGATCAGATCCTCCACCGTCCGCGCCTCCCAGGGGAACGTCGCCAGCCCGCCGCTGATCGTCAGCTTGCCTCGTTCGTCCGCCCCCAGCGTGGCGAACCGATGGTTCAACAGCGCGTCGCGAAAGCGGTCGACGACGGAAAGCGGGTCCCTGGGGTGCTTCGAGCCGGCCACACGGGGCTGATCGGCGTCCCAGAAGACCACGGCAAATTCGTCCCCTCCGTACCGAACGACTACGTCGTGACTGCGGCAGCATCGCTTCATGAGCTGGCCGACCTCGCGGATCAGCTCGTCGCCGGCGACGTGGCCATACTTGTCGTTGTAGTACTTGAAGTTGTCGATGTCGAACAGCAGCAGCGTGACGCGGAACTGCTCGCGCTCGGCGCGGGAGACCAGCTCGGCCAGCCGCTCATCGAGATAGCGGCGGTTTCGCAGCCCGCTGACCTTGTCGGTGATGGCCCGCCGACGGGCCTTGTACTCGCGATGCCGCGCCTCCAACAGGAGCGAGAAGACGCGTGCGTATTCGCGGAGCTTTCGATCGATCGACGTCGTGGGGGCGTCGCCCCGGCACGCTCCGATGACGATCTGTCCGACCTGCTCGCCCCCGACATGGAGCGGCTCTGTGAACTCGGGCTCGTCGATCGACGCTTCCGGGCGGGCGATGTGCCCATGAGCGACGATCTGTACCTGCTCTGCGCCGAGGGCGCCCTCCACAAGGTCCGCCATCCGGCCGAGCGTCTCGCCGAGCGCCCCGTCGAGATGCGCCAGCACGTCGGCCAGCCCGTGCAGCTCGCCGATTTCGGGTGACGTCGCGCCCCCCGGCGCTGCGTCCTTCGATGCCGGCGCGGGCTCGCGGCCGAGCAGACGATCCACGTCATCGCTCGTGGGTGGGTCGATCACGTAATCGCTCGCGCCGGCCGTAAGCAAGCGACGAGCCAACGGCTCCTGGTGCGGTGGGCAGCAGAGCACGAGGCGGGTGTCATCCCCGGCGGCCTCACGCAGACCGGCGATCGCCTCGTCAATCCGCCGCGGCGGGTCGTCCAGGCCGACCACGATCGCTCGAACACCCGGCTCCCCCGCCTGGATGATACCGGAGAGCAGGCTGTCGGCGACGACGAGTTGGGCCTCGATGCTCCCGGCGCGGAGTCGATCGGCCAATCCCGTCGTACCGGGCACGACGACGATGCGATCGTGGTTCGAACTGGCGATCCGAGGATCAGCCACGGCTCGGCCCCTCTTGGCCCTTTGTCGGCTCCTGCGACTCGGACAGCAATGCGTTGACCTCTTGCGGGCTCAGCAGGGATTCGTCCTCGCCGCGTTCGTCATTGCCGTGCGGGACCGCCTCGTCCTCTGACGGATTCTCGGCCGCGCTTTCGGCCGGACGTCGCTGCCCCGGCGGGATCCGTTGCGGGCGGTTCGCGCTCGGATGCCACGGTGTCGGCACGGGCGAGCTTGACGAGGCCGGTTCCGCGTGCTCGTCGACGCGATGCGTTAGTGCATCGATCCGCTCTGCGTTGGACTTTGCCGAATCATCCGGCAGGAATGTGTCGGACTCCTCCGCGGTGATCAGTTCGGGTGGGTACGGCTCGGGCAAGGCGTCCTCGCTCGGGCGGGGCGTCGGGAACGGAAGGACGACCTGATCCAATTCGCGCCGATCCCTCGCGGGACCCGGCTGCTCTGGCGGTTCGGGCTCCCGCCGGGCCTGCTCGCCGGCGAGGGTTTCGAGTAGCGTCTCGATGTCGGCCGGCGAGACGGCGCATCGCGCGCCCAGCGCAAGGGCCCGCTGACGGCGATGACCGTCGACGGATTGGCCGTAGATGTAGACGGGGATCTCGGGGCGGTGGCGCCCCATGAGGGCGAAGAACTCGAGGTCGGGCGCATCGAGGGAATCGACACAGACCAAGACCGCCCGGGCGGCGGCGCTGCCGTCGCGAACCAGACGCGCCATGGCCGAGTACACCGTCTCGACGTGCTCGACGTCGAACGCGGCACGCTCGGCGGCGCGGTCCAGCTTCCCGCTGACGGCCGAGGGTCGCTCCACGACGTGGAGGACCGTTGGGCGCGTCCGCCGATTCATCGCCACTATGCCCCCTCGCGGCAGCATTTCGCCTAAGGCGGAGCACATAACTCCGCCGATAATACCAGTCTATCTCCTGCACCGCGGCCGCGTCAAACCCTTGGCAAAGCGTGCGCCGGCCCGTAGTATCCGAGTGGATCGCGCTCGCGACGAACGGGTCGGTTTCCCGGCGGATTCGCGGGGGAAGTCGGCCAACGCCTTTCGCTGCGGCGTGTCCTTCTCCAGTGGTTGCGGGGCAAACTTCGAGGCTGCCGTATGACCTCTCGAGACTTCAGCTGCTTCTGCCGAATCCGAACCGGTCTAGATGCGTTTACACGGTTCTGGAGCCGCGCGAAAGCTGTGTGCCGCTGCTGTCCCGGCAGTGCGTACCTTGGGACGCTTGCGGGAATCACTGCTCACAGAGTAGCGGCACGGGACAAAGGGGGCGTCAACGCACCGCGACCTCGGCCGGGTAGCTTCCGTGAAGGATTGAATCGGGCGTCAGAAGGAATCTCTCTGTGGGTGGCCCATGGCTTCAGCCGTGGGGAACCCGAATCTCCGGGCCGGTTCGTGTCCCCCACCTCTGAAGAGGGGGGCCACCCAAGCTTCGATGGCCGTTCAAGCGTTCTTGCAGGGAGTATGCGTGCGGGCGTCGTCGTCTGGATCGCCGCCGCGATCGTGCTCACATCTGCCGCGCCAACCCTTGCGGCGAGCGGGCTCCGCGGCAAGATCGACGCGATCCTCGCGCGAGGAAAGAAGTCCGGCGTGACGCTGGGCGTTCGCGTGCTGGCAGTGCCCGACGGGGAGGTCCTCTACAGCGCGGGGGCCGACAAGTCCCTGAAGCCCGCGAGTAACATGAAGCTGATCACCTCGGCGGCCGCGTTGGACCTGCTGGGCCCGACGTTCGTCTACAAGACCGTGCTCGCCAAGAAGGAAGAGGACCTGTTGATCGTCGGCAGCGGCGACCCTGCGACGGGCGATCCGCGGATCGCGAGCGATCGCGGCGAGCCGATCACCGCGATCTTCCACGCGTGGGCGAAGGCCCTGAAGGCGAGCGGCATCACGGAGATCGGCGGCAAGATCCTCTTCGACGATTCGGTCTTCGAGGCGCAGCGGACACATCCCAGCTGGAAGCCCGAGGAGCTCGACTCCTGGTACGCCGCGCCCGTCGGCGGGTTGAACTTCAACGACAACTGCATCGACGCCGTCGTCTCACCGGCGAAGAAGCCCGGGGCGCCCGCGATCATCCAACTTACCCCGCGGACCGAATCGGTCGAGATCGAGAACTTCTGCAAGACCGGCAAGGGCCGCCCCCTCATCCGACGGCGCCCGGGCCAGGACGTGCTCGTATTGACCGGCCGGTGCTCCAAGAAGACGTCCGTCGCGCCGGTGGCCGTGCACGATCCGGGCGAACTGTTCGCCTCGGCGTGTCGAATGGCACTCGTGGCCTCGGGCGTCCGCGTGGGCAAGGTGACGCGGCGCGTTCGCGTGCGAAACGCCGACGGTTCGCTGCCGTCGGAATGGAGGGTCATCGGCACGCACGAATCGACGCTGCCCGTCGTCCTCAAACGATGCAACAAGCGGAGCCAGAACCTCTTCGCCGAGTGCCTGCTCAAGACGGTGGGGTACTATCACGGAACGGCGGCCGGTCAGAAGGGCCTGCCGCTCGGCAGTTGGACGACCGGGCGGGCCGCGATCCGGCGTTTCCTCATCAAGGCGGGCGTCGAGCCGTATCAGTGTGTGATCGACGACGGCAGCGGCCTGAGCCACGACAACCGCCTCTCCGCGATGCACCTCACCGAGGTGCTGCGGTACATGTTCGCGCACCCGCACAAGCAGATCTTCCTCGACAGCCTGGCCGTCAGCGGCCGCGACGGCACGATCAGGCGTCGCATGACGGACATCACCGGCCAGGTCCACGCCAAGACGGGCTACGTCAGCGGCGTCCGGACGCTGAGCGGTTACGTCTGCGACGACTCCCGGACGCACTGGGCGTGCTTCGCGATCCTCGTCAACGGCATCCGCGGCAGCACGCGTCCGTACGCGCGGATCCAGGACGACGTCGTCCGCGCGATCGAGGCCTCCCTCGCCACCGCCACCGCCGCGACGAAGTAGCTGTAGGCTAGGCTGCTTTCACGAGAGATTGAATAGTGCGTCAGAAGGAAAACCTATGGGGGGGCCATGGCTTTAGCCGTGGGGAACGCGAATCTCCACGGGTGGGATGCCCACACCGAAGGGGTGGGCATGAGTCGCAGGAAGTGGGACGTTCGCTCCTTTCAGAGCCGGCCTGACTGCTGCGGCGTAGCTTTGGCGAAGTCGGGCTTGTCACGGCGAAGCCCCGAGCTTGTCGAAGGGCGAAGCCGGATCCCCAGGCCGGTCGATGTTCGACGTCGGAAGCAACTGACCGGGCCGAGGACGGCCCGGCTCTGCAAGGAGCGCCCCGGCAGCAAGTGTGGGATGGGTCCTCCGAACCCACCACCTTCGTTCCTCACGGGAACGGTGGATCGAGACGAACCCTTCGATACAATCAGGTCGATGCCGTCCGAAAAGAGCGTGCGATCATGAGTTCTGTGAATTCCCCGCGCTGCCTATTGCTGTCTGTCCTGATGGTTGCATGCGGGTGCCCGGCCATCGCCCAGACTTCAAGAGGAGCCCGAGAACCGCTACGCCGCTGGATCGTCCGGGAGTATCCCGACTGGGACAAGGCGAACGTCGAGGGGTTGATGACCACGTATCGCGATACGATCGCGGAAGCTGGAGAAGAGCTTTCCGAGGGGGACGTATGGACGATCGAGGAGGCCGTCAAGCCCTACCTGCTGAAGAGACTCCCTGACAGACCCGATGCAGTTGTACCGGCTCAGCTGGATGTCATCAGAGAGGAGCTGCGACTTTCGATCAGGAGCTATGTGGAACGTCCCGCCGTTTCAGAGGCAGATCGCGCTAAGGCTAGCAGGCAACTGGATGGACTGCTGCGCGAGGCAAGCGACCGCATGCAGAGAACACTAAGAGACATCGGCCTAAGCCCTGATGACCCTGCGATAGAGCGAATCCTTGAATACCAGGCTGAGCGCGTAGACAATGCCCGCAAGGTTGCACGGCATCCACTAATACCCTTCTTCAAGCGACCCTTGACGGAAACTGAAATGAAAGAGGTCCGCGCGAGATTGGATCGAGCGACGGCACGACTCGCACGCCTGTCTGCGGACGATGTCAGGGATAACCCTCGTAGGGCAGTCTACCAGTTCCATACGTTCCTACCCGACTACAACGTGTCATCTCCTGAGCTGATGCGTCATCAGAAGCGGACAAGCGACCAACGCCGGGCGAGGAACCGAGAGTTGGAGCGTCGCCACCGGCAGCGGATGCAGGAGAAGGAGCGAGAGGGCAAGCCAGCGGCCGTGACGAGTCCGATCTAATCTCGTAGGATAGATCTTGACGCACCTGATCCCTGACAGTCCAAACATATCGGCCCAACGGTACATCAAGATGCACCCTCCGGGTCTGTCTCCTGTCTGCTCCCCCGTAGGCCCTGCTGTCGCTGTCCCCTTTATCACACTGGCGCAACTGCCGCCTCGATCATCCAAACCCATCAACAAAGGGGCAACACAGAATGAACCACAGCCAACCCACACCGAAGGGTGACGAACTCCGCCCATCGATCAATCGGATCCTCACCGCCCCCGAACTGCGACAAAGCGAGACATTTCGGGAGACGCGGTCCATCTCCCCGCAGGAACCGCGACAAACCGAGACACCCCGGGACATCCCCAGTGATCAGACCATCCCGAATCCGCGACAAGGTGGGACATTCCGGGACACGCCCGCCTCGAACGGGCAACGGTCCGCAGGCCCACCGGGCCTGCCTGCAGAAACCGCAGAGTCCATTCTACTCCGGCGCCCCGGGCCTTCACGAACGATCGGTACTGTGGCGGCCTGGCTGCAGCAACGGCGAGGGCATGACGAACATGAGGAGTTGGTGTAGGGTGATTGCCTCGGGCCTCGCAGCCAGAGGCAACGCAACGAAGGGTGGGCGGGAAGGACGCCGCCCACATGCTCGTGCTGGAGGATACGCCATGACACAAAGAGTGCATACGCGATGGTTCAAGCGCTGGACGTTGACGCTGACGTTCGTTGCATCCTTCGAGGCTCAGGCGGCTGGCGCGACTCAGGTTGCCGAAGCGGCAGAAATGGCGACCCACCGAAACCGGCCCAACATCCTGTGGATCACCTGCGAGGACCTCAGCCCCCTCCTCGGCTGCTACGGCGATGCGTTCGCCATTACGCCGAACCTCGATCGGCTGGCCGAGCAGGGCGTGCGATACACCCGCGCGTTCGCGACGGCCAGCGTGTGCACGCCGGCGCGATCGTGCCTGATCACGGGCGTCCACGCCAGCTCGTTGGGGACCCAGCACCTTCGCGGACCCGTACCGCTCGCCGAGGACGTCCGATGCTTCAGCCGACTCCTCCGCGACGCCGGCTACTTCTGCACGAACAATGTCAAGGAGGACTACAACTTCCCCAAGCCGCCCGGCACGTGGGACGCCTCGAGCAAGACCGCCCACTGGCGCATGAAGGCGCGCAAACCAGGCCAACCCTTCTTCGCCGTGTTCAACTTCATGACAACGCATCAGAGCCGGATCCGTTTCGACGAGCGCCGGTTCGCCCAACTGACTCGGCGCCTAGCCGATCACGAACGGCACGACCCGGCCAAGGTCCCGCTGCCGCCGTACTACCCCGATACGCCCGTCGTCCGCCGCGACATGGCCCGCGTGTACGACATGGCTACCGCGATGGACAAGCAGGCGGGCGACCTGCTGCAACAGCTCGAGCAGGACGACCTGGCCGACGACACGATCGTCTTCTTCTACAGCGACCACGGCACGGGCATGCCGCGCCACAAGCGGTGGCTCTTCGATTCGGGCATCCACGTGCCGCTGATCGTCCGCTTTCCGGAGAAGTACCGGCACCTCGCCCCGGCGGGTCCGGGCGGCGTGGTCGATCGGCTGGTGAGCTTCGTCGACTTCGCCCCGACGGTGCTGAGCCTGGCGGAGATTAAGATCCCCGTGTATATGCAGGGTCGGGCGTTCCTCGGCGACCAGGCAGGCGGGCCGCGGCGCTATGTGTTCGCCATCCGCGACCGCGTGGACGAGGTCTACGAGATGAGCCGCGCCGTCCGCGAGGCGCGCTACAAGTACATCCGCAACTCGAT
>CAZKCX010000229.1:0-9680 GCA_964550865.1 uncultured Planctomycetales bacterium | reverse complement strand
GGCATGGCGCTTGATCGGCTCGGGTTCCGATTGCGTAATGCGGTTCCAATCGCGGGTGACGAGCAGCTCGCTGGCGACGGCGGTCCCTCGGCGTCCGCGAGCCGCGTGGAGCGTGATCTTCCGAAGCCCCGGTGCGAGGAAGACGTGTTCCACCTTTCGACCCTCGGCGGAGGTCCCGTCGCCGAACTCCCATCGATAGTCCGTCTTGCCGGCGTAGCGATCGCCCGTCGTGGCTTCGAACACATAGCGGTAGGAATAGCGGTCCTTGAAGAAGGCCTCGAACGGTCCTTCGACGGTGAAGTCGGCGAGGAACTTCCCCCGATGGTGCTGCAGCGCCTCGACCTTCCCCTGTGTGATCGGGGCGAAGGCGTTCGGCGGGATCACCTTCGGCTTCGTTTGTCCGGGCGGTTGCCACGCGGCCACCGCCCGCCCGTTGGCACCGTGAGAGACGTGGTAGTACGTGAGTTTGTGCAGGCCTTTGTCGAGACGAGTTCGCGCGTGGTGCCGGGCATCTCCGACCGGTCCATGGCGCCCCGGCCACTGGACGACCACCTCATCGTCAATCAGCAGGAAGGACGCATCCTTGCTGGTGGTGGCAAACAGGTATTCGCCTTGTGCGGGACAGATCAGCCAGCCCGTGTACTTGTGGCAGTAGTGGGACGGGACGCCAAACGGGTTGTGGCCGATGAAGACGTTGGGGACGAACGTGCGTCCTTGCGGTTCGCCGGCCCGTTCGAAGGTGCGGAGGGTTTGGGTGTAGCTGGCGATGGAGCCGCCGCGAAACCGCCATCCTTCCAGGAGGACACCCCGCCGTGGGCGCCACGGGTCCGGATTCGCGGAGGCCTTGGGGTTGCCGTAGTACACGTAGCAGGTCTTCTCGCGGGGCCGGGCCTCGAAGCAGATCCGGGCGAAGTCGCCGGGGCCCATCTGCATGACGAAGTGCCGTACGAGCTCTCCGGAGTACGTCGCCACCCGCAGGTCATTTCCGTCCTTGCGGGCCGCGCCGTGGGTGAGAAACTCGACCCACGTCGCATCCGAATCCTCAAGCGAGGTGCGCGCGGTCGGGAGTCGGACGACCCGCCGGTACGTCCAATCGTGGTTCCACCAGGGCGCAGCATCGGCGAGAGAGATCTGCGCCGTCGCCGCCACAAGCAGAAGGGTCAACGGGGTGCCACCGATCGCCCAAGGGCGGTCGCTGTCGAAGGTGTGCATCATCTGTACGATTATACGTGTGGCGTGGCGGCCTCACAATCGCGGCGGGGGAGTTGACGACGGTTCAACTTGCGGGTGAAGGCCACCGGTGACGACCGGTCGGCTTGCAAATGCCGCCGAACGATGAAACCATATCAGGCCCCAGGATCGGCGGGAAGTATGTCTGCCCGGCAGAAGAGGAGGTCGTATGCGAGTGGAAACCGGCACGACGAACGAGCGATTGGCCCGATGCGGCATCATGGCGTTGGCGCTGTGCGTCTTCGCTGCCTGGTTCGCCTATGACGGTTGGCACCGCTATGGGAAGAAGGCGCGGGAGTCGCTTCGCCGTGGCCTGGAGGAGAAGGGGATCCAGGTGGAGGAGCTTCCCCCGCCGCATCCGAAGCTCTCGTTCAACTATCCGGAAGAGCACGAGGCCGAATTCCGCGAGAAGGTCCGAGAAGGGTGGACGCAGGAAGAGGTTCTCGACGAGTTCGGTCCACCGGCATTCAAGTACAAGGAGCCCGCGACGAAGAGGGATTCCTGGCACTACATTGGAACGTTCTGTCGACTCACGTTGGACTGGGAGCGACACGGCACGGGAGATGCCATCAAGGTCGATAAGGCACACATCGAACAGGTGCAACCGGCCTGGCGGTACGAGTCCATACAGCAGCAGAAGTTCTTTGCGGTGGTTTGTGGTGTTCTCGGGCTGATCGGCGTGGTCTGGTTCCTCAAGGTGTATCGCACGCACGTGGTGGCCGACGACGAGGGGCTCACCTACGACCGGCTGAGGATTCCGTACGATGCGATGGTAGACCTCGATCCCAGCGACTATCCGACAAAGGGATGGCTCGTGCTACGCTATACCCAGGGCGATTCCGAGCGGCAACTGAAGCTTGACCCCTACAAGATCGACGATTTCGAGGGAATCGTCGATGTGCTCTGCGAGAAGAGGGGATTCCCGAATCCGATTCCCGTGGACGTGTACGGGCAGCCCGAGGACGCCGAGGAGGAGCACGCCGACGGGGCGGAAGCCGCCTCGCCGAGCGTCGACGAGCCGCCGAAGCGTGAGTCTGACGACGGGTAGCATTCCCCCCTCAGGGTTCAGGAACCCTCATCTTCGACGACCATGATCTCGGCCGGTTCGTCCGGCTGAAGCTGATCCTTGGCCTGCCATGCCACGAGCCAGACACCGATCAGGATCAACGAGACGCCGATCCACTGGAGGGGTTTCGGTCGCTCGTTGAGGTAGAGCCCCGCGACCACGACGATAATGGCGAATCCCATCGTGACCATGATGGGATAGGCAACGCTGATGGGCAAACCTTTGAGCGCGTAGGTGTACAGGAAGACGTTGATCGCGAAACACACCAGGCCCAACACGAGCACCCAGTTGGTCACGAGGCTGATCAGGATGGGCCACGTTCCTTCGGCGAGCTCGGAGCTTACGGCCTTGAACCGCTCGATGCCGAACTTCATCATCAAGTTGGCCGTGGCGTTGAGGATCAGGGCCCCTGCCAGGGCGATAAAATAGCGCATGGTGTTCCTTCCCGTAACGCGATCCAATGCGATATCCGTCCCTAGGGTATCGTGCTTGCGTCGGCATTTCCAGGCGGAAGCGAGAACCATCTCGTTGGGGGAGAGAAAAGCGTGGTGGACACACGCGGCGGAGGACGTACAATGCTAGGCGATACACCGGTCAACGGATGGCGTGTCGGAAACCCAGATGCGATCGAGCAAGAGGGCGCCGAGGACCGATTCGCGGTGGTTTCGAGGAGGCATTCGGCAGGACCGGCGATTCAGATTCTGTCAGGCTAAGGCCGGCCGCGTGCTTGGAAGGCTCTCGGGCCGGCAAGATGGCGCAGATAAAGGAGACCACGGATGAGCCGTAGAAAGACAACACGTAGAGATTTCTTGAAGGGTACGGCCCTGACTGGGACGGGGTTGTGGATCATGGGCAGCGGGGGTTGCGCCGGGCCCCAGGCCGGCAGAATGGCCAAAGGCACCTACAAGGCGAACCAGAAGCTCAACGTGGCCGGTGTCGGCTGCGGCGGCAAGGGCAGCAGCGACATCATCAAATGCTCGAGCGAGAACGTCGTGGCCCTGTGT
This sequence comes from uncultured Planctomycetales bacterium, assembly GCA_964550865.1. Lineage (GTDB taxonomy): Bacteria > Planctomycetota > Phycisphaerae > UBA1845 > JAFGLZ01 > JAFGLZ01. Next base: position 6,380 of record CAZKCX010000229.1, on the reverse strand, counting down.
GACATCGACTTCAATCGAGCGGCCGGCGCGATCAAGCGTTTCCCCAAGGCCAAGAAGTACCATGACTATCGCGTCATGTTCGACGAGATGCACAAGGAGATCGATGCGATCACGTGCAGCACGCCGGACCATATGCACGCCCCGATTTGCGTTCCGGCCATGCGCATGGGCAAGCACTGCTACTGCCAGAAGCCGCTGACCCATGATGTCTGGGAGGCGCGGCTGATGGCGGAGACCGCCGTCAAGCATAACGTGGCGACGCAGATGGGCAACCAGGGCACCGCCCACGACGGGTTCCGTGCGGCCGTCGCGGCGATTCGCGCCGGGGTGATCGGCGACGTCACGGAGGCCCACATCTGGACGAACCGTCCGGTGTGGCCACAGGGCATGGCGACGCCGAAGGGCAGCGATCCGATTCCACCGAGCCTCGCGTGGAACCTGTTCATCGGCACGGCCCCGATGCGACCGTTCAAGAAGGACACGTATCACCCGTTCAAGTGGCGCGGCTGGTGGGACTTCGGCACGGGCGCCCTGGGCGATATGGGCTGCCACACCGCGAACATGAACTACATGGGTCTGGATCTGACATCGCCGACGAGCGCCGAGGCGCAGTGCTCCGGGTTCGAGCGCGACAGCTTCCCGACCTGGAGCGTCATTACGATGCAGTTCCCCGCCCGCGGCAAGAAGCCGCCCGTCAAGTGGACCTGGTACGACGGCGGCAAGGACAAGCCGCAGTGGGTGCACGACCGACTCAAGGGGCTCATCGAGGGCGAGAAGTACGCCGGCAGCGGGTCGATCCTGATCGGCAGCAAGGGCAAGCTCTATTCGCCGAACGACTACGGGGCCGCCTGGATCCTCCTGCCCAAGAGCAAGTTCGAGGGCTGGAAACCTCCGCCGCAGACCCTCCCGCGCCACGGGAAGGGCGACATTGATGGATTCCAGCGCAAGGAGTGGATTCAGGCCTGCAAGGACCCGAAGAAGAAGACCCTCTCCCCGTTCACCTACGGCGGACCCCTCACCGAGGCCTTGCTGCTCGGCAACATCGCCATGTACGTCGGCAAGAAGATCGAGTTCGATGCCAAAAAGTGCAAGATCACGAACAATGCCGAGGCCGACGGGCTGATCCGACGCGAGTATCGCACGGGATGGGAGCAGCTGTAGAGAGGAATTCTCAAACGGTTCCCAAGTTGGGGCCAGGGGCCTTACAGCCCCTGGCCCCGTCTGTTTCTGTCGGATAACGTCGGAAGTCTTCGTCGTCGTGGTTCGGCCAAGCCGGAAGGGCTACACTGACGTGACATCTTCGAAGTCTGTCATCGAAACGTTGGTGCTGAAGGGGCCCTCGTCATGAGCGAGCAGAAGAAGACGCGTCGCGTATTCCTCTCGGACACCGCGAAGGCCGGTGCCGCCTTCTGGGCGGCCGGTGTGGTCGGCGGAACAAGGGGGGCAGACGCCGCGCCAAGAGCCAAGCCTCGCCCTGTTTCCAAGAATGAGAAGCTGAACGTGGGCTGTATCGGCGCGGGAGGGCGAGGCACCTCCAACGTAGGCTCTCTGAGCCAGGAGAACATCGTTGCGTTGTGCGACCTGGACAGTCGGTGGGCCAAGAAGTCCTTCGAGAAGCACCCCAAGGCGAAGAAGTTCGAAGACTTCCGCGTGATGTTCGACAAGATGCACAAGGAACTCGACGCGGTCGCCGTAAGCACCCCCGACCACCAGCACGCGGTTGCGGCGATGATGGCCATCAAGCATGGCAAGCACGTGTATTGTGAGAAGCCGTTGACCCACGACATCTATGAGGCCCGTGCGCTTGCCAAAGCCGCCAAGGAATACGGCGTCGTCACGCAGATGGGCAATCAGGGGACCTCGAACGATATGTTTCGCAAGGGGGTTGATGCGATCCGTGCCGGGGTCATCGGGAAGATCCGAGAGGTCCATGTCTGGACCGATCGCCCGACCTGGCCGCAGGGCCAACCCACGCCCACGGGGAGCGATCAACCGCCGCCGCACCTGAATTGGGACCTGTGGCTCGGGACGGCGCCGGCGCGGCCGTACAAGAGCAACAAGTATCACCCGTTCTTCTGGCGGGGCTGGTGGGACTTCGGTACGGGCGCGCTGGGCGACATGGGATGTCATACGATCAATCTGCCGCACATGGCGCTGCATCTCGACGTACCGACGAGCGTCGAATCCGAGCACTCGGGCTTTAACGGCGATAGCTTCCCCACATGGAGCCTCATCAAGTTCGCGTTCCCCGCGCGCGGAGACCAACCGCCCGTCACGATGACCTGGTACGACGGCAGCCCGCTGACCAAGCCGCCCAAGGTCCTTCGCAAGCTCACATCGATGATTCACGGAGAGAAGCTCGGCGTCAGCGGGGCGATCATGATCGGTGAGAAGGGCACGTGGTATTCGCCGCACAACTACGGCGGCAAATGGGTGCTCTTGCCGAAGGAGAGGTTCGCCGGCTACGAAGTGGAGCGCAAGCTTCCTCGTTCGCCCGGCCAGCACAGGGAATGGGTGGAGGGGTGCAAAGGCGGGCCCAAGCCGATGTCGAGCTTCGATTACGCCTCCCGGCTCACCGAGACGATTCTCTTGGGGAACCTGGCGACCTACGCGGGTAAGAAGATTCTCTGGGATGCCCCCAAGGGGGAGGTCACCAACTGCCCGAAGGCCAACGCAAAGGTCCGCCGCGAGTACCGAGAAGGTTGGTCCTTGTGACGAAACAGATGGGATAGGTGAGCACGCGGTATCGGAAGAGCCTTGGCAGACATTCAGAGCCGGCCTGTCCTCAGGCCGGTTCCTCGGCCATGCAAGCTCCAACGAGCCAACGGTGAGCACGTTCGCCACGGGAGGTGGAGGCGACTGCTCCTTCAATCAGCGGGGGTGGAGTCCCCACACCAAGAGCGTCGTATCCTCTGAGGCAGACACGAGACGCGATTTGTCTGGCGAGAGGCTGAGATCCCGAATCGTTCCGACATGGCCGTCGAATACGCGGCGCCTCTTGCCTGTCGCAAGATCCCACACCATGACCTTGCGATCGTCGCCCGCGGAGAAGGCGAGCTGGCCGCGGCAAGCCGCCGACCGAATCCACGCCCCGTGGGAAAGCTCGCGCACGACCCTGCCCGTGGCGAGGTCCCACAGCAGGAGCCGGCCATCGCGTCCGCCGGACAGGGCGCGTTTGCCGTCCGGCAGGAAGACGGCGGAGCTCACCCAGCCACGGTGCGATTCTAGGAGCCGCAGTTGCTCGCCCGTCGAGAGGTCCCAGACCCTTACGGTCCCATCCCGCCCGGCGCTGATGGCGCGTCGCCCGTCGGCCGCGATGTCGACCGAAAGGACGCCGCCGAGGTGTCCGGAGAGCGTGCACACCGGTTCGTCCTGATCTTCAGCCCAAACGCGGATTGCTCCGTCGTCGGCGCAGCTCAGGAGTCGTCCGCCGTCGGAGGTGTAATGTAGACCCCGGACCCAGCCGCGGTGCCCGGTTCGCTCGTGAATGGGCTTGCCCGTGCGCGTTTCGAACTCACGCACGGTACCCGCTTTGCCGCCGGCGGCAATCCGCTTTGCGTCGGGCGAGACGGTGATGGAGAAGACACCAAGCTTATCTGCGTCGATGGTTCGAACCGTCTTGCCCGTCGCGGCATTCCAAACGCGTAGAGTCCCGTCGGACGAGCCGCTGACGACGCGTTCGCCCGAGGGCAGCCAGGCAACGGTCTCGACCGGACCCTGATGCCGATCCCACTCGATCCGGGGGCGACCGTCGACGATGCTCGTCTCGACGAGCAAGCCGTTGCCGTATGAGAGCACCCACTTCCCATCGGGGGATACCCGCATGCGGCGGACGTGCCCTTGATGCGGCCACCACCTCGCGAGGTACTTGCCCGGTCGGTGGCGGTCCCATCGGCGGATGGAGCCGTCCCGCGAGCCGGTCAGGATCATGTTGGGGTCCCGGCAATACGCAATCGAGGGCACGGCGTGGCCGTGGTGGCCGGTGAATCGGCCGAGCCGCTGGTAGTCGCGTTCGCGCCACTCCGTCCCATGGTGACGGCTGCCGACGAGAATGCGTTTGCCCTCCCGGGATCGCTTCATCGTGTAGACGCGGTAGTCGGGCCAGAGCGTCCTCAGGCATTTGCCCGTTGTCAGGTCATGGTGCTCGAGCGTGTGCCGGAATCCGCCCCCTGCCCAGGCCGTCTTGCCGTCCGCGCCGTAGACGGCCATCGTGACGAAGTCCATCGAGCTGTTCGCCGTGAAGCGTTGCTCGCCGGTTGTCAGATCCCATTCCTTGATGGTGGGGGGGACCTCACCGGTGGTCAGAGCGCGGCGCCCGTCGGGCGAATAGCAGGCGTGATTCAGCTTCTTCTGCTTGGTCGGCCAGCATCGGATCTGCTTCTTTCGCGGCAGGCTCCATTCCCGGATATTGCCCTTCGCGCCGGCGAAGAGCAGTGCCTGGCCATCGGGACGAAGGTCGACCGAGCGCAGCGCCTCATTGCAGATCCGATGCCGCGTCCGGCGGACGCCGGTGGCCATGTCCCAGATCTCAATCTCCTTGCCCAGCAGGACCACGGCCCTGCCGTCGGGCAGGTAGACGTAATCGGTGACGCCGCCGGCGAACTGCAGTCGCCGCGTGCCCAATCTCTGCACGGCGCCTTTGGGCAGCGCGTCGCCCAAGGCGTCAACGGCGTCCGCCGCGCGAAGCGCGGCGGGAGCTGCTGCGAGCACGACCAGAATTCCAGCCAACATAGACCGCATGCTTACTCCTCAAGCTTCTTGTCGGGTCCGACGACGTTTCGATATACGCGCGTGTTTCCACCGGAGATCACGGTCCGCTTCAGTCGGGAGGAGAACCAGTTGTGGTGGATCGCTGCGCCCTGCGCGGGCACGCCACGAATCACGATGGCCCGGTGCTTGCCCTGAAAGGTGTTGTGGTGGATGTGAAGCCATTCGCCGGCCATGTTGGTGCCGTCGCCGCGATCGCGCCCCCCGTGCATGTCGAAGTAGTGGCTGGTTGCGTTGGGCAGAACGAGGTTGTAGGCGGCCTCGTAGCCACAACCGGGTCGTCCGCTGGAGGCAATGTGATGCCGGCAATACTCGAACTTGTTCGCGATGATGCGAGCGTCGCACGTCGACAGGCTGATGCCGTAGCCGAGTCCGCCGCGCTGGCAATGATGCACATCACAGTGATGCACGTGGATCCTCGACGCGCCGTCCCGGCCGGCGACGCCGGCGTAGTTCCAGTTGTAGTACTCGCAGTTGTCGATCTCGAGACCGTGATGCGTGCAGTAGATCAGCGTCAAGTAGAACGGGGTGCGTCGCGTTCCGGCCTCGGCGCCCTCGAGACGGAGTCCCGTGAGCCGTACGTGATCGCCGGCGGTGACGAATTGCGAGAAGGTCTCCCTGGTCGTGTTGAACAGGCGCGCGCCGGGTGAGCCGTCCCGGCCACGATCGCTGGCGATTGTGACCCCACCCGGGATGCGGAGCTCGCGGTGTCCCGTGAGATCCATCGTGACGTCGCCGGGGATCCAGATGACCTCGCCGGCCTTGGCCCGGCGCAAGGCGGAAACGAGCACCTCGGCGGTTCGAGCCGTGTGGTCTCCGCCAGAGAGGATCCGCGAGTATCCCTTACCGCCTCCGATGGGATCGCCGGTGGGGTTGGCCTCGCAGCCGAAGGCTTCCGGCTGGATGTTCCCTCGTTGGAGCTCCGCCTCGGGAAGACCTCCCAATCCGACGGAGGCAAGAACGGATGCGATCGTGCACAGCATGCGATGCTCCTTGCTCGGGGGGCGGAGAGCCTACGCCGAGCGGCGGACGGCGCCTTGTCCCGCGAGCCCACGGTTCCCTTGGTTTCACGTGGCCCGCTGTTGTACACGATCCGCGGACGATCGTCACCCGGATACATTGAGATGCCCCCCTGCCGGGCTGTTCTCACGGGGTAGCGGTTCGCATCCGGGCGAAACCCGGCTACACTGTTCGTGCGACGGGCCCTATCGCCCGGACGCCTTACCGGGAGCGTTGGATGAAGATTACGGACATCGAGTGCCATGTCGTCGTGGTGCCGGAGGTGCAGGAGGATGCCTGCAGCAGCGCGCAGGACGACATCGTCGTGCTCGTTCACACCGACGAGGGGATTACGGGCATCGGCGAGACGGACGCGAACCCGTGGGTCGTCCGCGAGATGATCCAGGCCCGCGGGACGCATTGCATGGCATACTGTCTCAAGGAGATGCTAGTCGGCGAGGATCCGCTGCAGCCCGAGGCCCTCTGGGACAAGCTCTACGTAGGCTCGGCCATGACGGGTCGTCGAGGGCTGGGCGTGTGTGCGATCGGGGCGCTGGATATGGCACTGTGGGATATCCGAGGCAAGGTCCTGGGTATGCCATGCTATCAGCTCC
>CAZKCX010000228.1:0-9694 GCA_964550865.1 uncultured Planctomycetales bacterium | reverse complement strand
AGAGCTTGAGTCTCAATGCCTGATCATCTCGCATCACCCGGAGTTTCTGGACCACCCCGGCCTCCGTGATGGAATGTACTTCGAGAGGTCAGACGCCGGTCCGGTTCGCGCCAGGTCTCTCGATTGGTCCGAGTACGGGGGCCTCAGCCCTTCGGAGATCCTTGCACGCGGGTGGGAGGAGTAGATGGCGAGGAAGAAGGGTGTAGAGGTCGTTCTCCTCTATGAGGATCAGCAGCATTACAGATTTGCCCTGCGCGTGTTCCAGAAGTTGGGTTATCATCATCGAGAGTTGCGTTTTCGCGTTAGCCCGAGCGGGCGAGGAGCGGCCGAGGCCCGGGTGCGGAGGGAGTATCCCAAGGAATTGGCCGCCCATCGGCGACGTGCCGCCCGGCGAAAGGCCGGCCTTCTTGTCTTCATTGACGCCGACACGTCATCCGTCGATGAGAGGCGAAAACAGCTTGGGATGGAGTTGACCAAACAGGACATGGAAGATCGCCAGCCCGACGAGGCCGTGGCGCTGTGGATTCCTCGACGGCATATCGAAACGTGGCTGTTATTCCTACTCCGGCAGGACGTCACCGAAGAACAAGACTGCAAGCGGAAGGCCGTAGGCGTGGACCCGCGTGAGCCCGCAAAGCGATTCGTCGAGATCTACCACGACCTTTCCGCGCGCTCGAATACCCTTCTGCCTTCCCTACGAGACGCGATGGACGAGTTAGACCGGATGCCGAGACAACCGCAGTAACGCGTCGTCGCTCACGCCACCCACATCCCGCCGTTGATGTCGATCGTGGCGCCGGTCATGAAGCCGCGACTTTCGCCTGCGAGGAAGACGACCGCCCGCGCGATGTCCTCGGCCTCGCCCAGTCGGCCGACCGTGATGTTGCTCTTGAGCTTGTCCATGACGTCCTTCGGCGTGTCCGCGTGGAAGGGCGTATCGATGACGCCGGGCGCGACGGCATTCACGCGGATGTTGTCCTCCGCCAGCTCCTTGCTCAACCCTCGGGTGAGGGTCATGGTCGCGCCCTTCGTAGCGCCGTAGACGACCGCGCCGGCGGCGGCGCCGTTCCGGGCCGCCACCGACGACATGATGATGAGCGATCCGCCGCCCGCCTCGCGGAGATGCGGGACCGTGGCCTTCACCGTCCGATAGACGCTGGTCACGTTCAGGTCGAAGAGTTGGAGGAACATCTCCTCGGGCATGTCCATCACGTTGCACCGCCGGATGAGCCCGCCCGCGTTGGCGAAGACGATGTCCAACCCGCCCAGCACCTCGACGGCCCCCTCGACCGCGCGATCCACATCGTCCGTCTTGCAGACGTCACACGGGATGGCGACGGTCTTGCGTCCAAGCTTCTCGATCTCCGCCGCCACCTTCTTTCCGCCCTCGTCGTCGCTGTGATAGGTGATCGCGACGTGGCAGCCGGCCTGCGCGAGCGCGATCGCAGAGGCGGCGCCGATGCCCTTCGAGCCGCCGGTCACGAAGGCCCGCTTTCCTGGAAGATCCACTGAATACATTTGGGTCGTCTCCTGGTGGTTCGTTCTCGTGAAGTCCGCTTACCGTTGCACGAATTGAGCAAGCACGCGCATGTTTTGGATGAAGGTAGAGGTGCGGATCTGATCCCCGTCCCTCCATCGGCCCTGGTCGTCGAGCGCGTCGATGACCTTCCGAACGGCCCCGGCATTGACCTTCGACCGCGACGAAGTCCGAGGCGTCGCTCGCTCTCGTGCCCAGGCCGCACGTCGATCGGCGGGCTGCTTCATCAGTGCATCGTACCATGCCTCGATCTGCGTCGGATACATCCCCTTACTCTTGAAGCAGTAGTGCTGAGGCATGTCGCCGTCGTCGTACGTCAGCTTGTAGGTTTTGCGGGTGAAGTACAGCGGCTTGTTCGTCTTGAGCTCATAGAACCGCGCCCAATATCCGCCCGGCAGCTTCGACCGCTTGTACCATCCCAGGGCCTTGGGGATCGGCGCGAGGTACTTCACGTTCCCTGTGACTTCATAGGCGAGCCGAAGTACGCGGAGCGCGGCTTTGGACTCGCCGGCCGTCACCGACGGGGGCTCGAACTTCCGCGCCCAGGCGGGCTCCATCTCGAAGTTGTACTGCTGCGCCCAGGCCGGCTGCGGATCGGGCATCTGCGAGAGGATCGCGAAGTCGCCGGCTTTGACGACCGAGGCCTGGTACTCGGGTTTGCCGTAGATCCGGTGCGCGAGCCGCATCGTCCGGGCGCAATCCCAGATGGCGTTGTCGTTCCACGTGTAGAAGCCGAGATACGACGCCCCGGGGTACTCGCGCGACCAACTCTCCGGATAGCGTGCCTTCTTCACCGGATGCTTCGCCGGATCGTGCGGCTTCCAGTAGCGTTGCGGCCAGGCGCCGTTGGGATACTGAGCCGCCAGGAAGTGCTTGAGCGCGTACTCGACGGCCTTTCGGATCTTTGCGTCCTTGCCGTCCAAGACCTGATCGACATGCATCAGGAGGCGCAGGGCGCTCTGGGAGTTGTCGTCGTCGAAGGTGCTGACGTTCCGCCGCTTGCCGGAGTCCGTATCCCCCGCCTCCACGTCGCGTCGGTAGTACCATCGCTTGCAGGCCTTCGGATGGAAGTCGATCCGGTAGTCCCAACCGCCGCTGGCGAGCTGTCCCCAGGCCAGGGCATGCGCGGCATCCACCGCGGCCTCGAGGAAGACCGGCTCCTGCGTGGCCTTGTAGGCGGCGAGCATCGCCTCGCCGACCGACGGCGTCCCGGGTGGCTGCACCCAGATCTGGGTGGGCGTGGCCTTGCCCTCTCCGGCGCGTTTCTTGAGATCCAACGAGTATTCCCAGAGGTAGCCTCCTTGCGTGGCGACCTGTGAGGTGAAGTATCCAACCGCCTTCTTCATGGCGGCCATCGCCTGCTTGCGAAGGGCGGCCTGCTCCTCGGCGTCCGCCCACGTGGACGTCAGCGCCACGACCAGAATGGTTGCAATGACAGCTCGGCTCATGGGAGTACCTCCGTTCCTCTCTGCAGGTGCTGCTCCACCGGGCAGCAGGGCTTTCGTTTGCTCATCGGCTCGCGGCGCGTCACTCGGATTCCTCTTCCTTCGAAGCGGGTGCCGGCTCCACCACGATCGTCTGCGCCAGCAGATCGCCGAGACGCTGCTGGTTTCGCGTCAGCACGATGAACACGAGCAGCGCGAAGACCTCGTGCTCGAGCTCGAGGAGCTTGACCCCATTCCGAATCGCGATCTGCTTGGGCGCGGGTCGGGTGAGGTCGGTGCTGATAACCCAGCATTGGAGCAATCGCTTGCCGGGCGTCGCGCCCCAGCGGAATTCCGTGAGGCCGCAATACACGATGTAGATCACGCGAATCACCAGCCACGGCCAGAGCAGCGCCGCGTAGCGTTGGGCCTGCTCGACGTCCGTGAGCTCCTGCACGGCGATCTCTTCCTGAATCCGGTAGTAGATCGGCAGCCAGTAGAAGCTGGTGACGGCAATGGCCGGTGCGATGTCCAGAAGAAACGCGACGAGCCGCCGCCAGATGCTCGCCAAGGCGATCGGCTCCGGCAGCGGGATCTCCTGGACGAGGCTGTCGTGCCTCCGCCAAAGGACGAGCATGACCACGCCCGCCAGGACCACGAATTGGAGAATCTGCGGCAGGCGCGGCGCGGCGGGGACGTCTTCGGGCGAAATCCCCTCGGGCAGAGCCTCGGGGGGCTCCTCGGGCGGGCCGCCTTCCGTCTTCCACAACCCGACCGATAACGACCCGCCCTCTTCGAACCGACCGACGACGGCGACCCGTCCGTTGAACTCCGCGACTCGAATGTCGTCCGGCGAGAGATCCAGCGGCTCGCCGCCCTCGGCCTCCAGCGCGACGGTCTTGAACTCGTCGCCCACGCGACGGATGGCGATCAGACTCGATTCGCCCTCGCCGGGCGGCCGCCAGACGACGAGCACGAGGTAGGTGTTGATCCACATCGCCGCGAGCGGATTGGCGTTTGGTGGGAGCGGGACGGTTTCCTCCGGAGACCAGCTCCCCTCGGACCACTGGTAATGCTGGACGGGCGCGCGCGGGCCCCGCCCGAGACGGAACAGGTGAATCGTACCGTCGTGGGCGCATATCCAGTGCTGATCCGACGGATCGAATCCCTTGTACATCGGCGTGAGCACTTCCCAACGGCTTTGGCGATACGCATGGATCGCCCAGATGTCCGAGGGGGCCGAGGTCGCGCTCGGCGTCGTAAGCGACTCCGCCGCGACAGACGTCGTCGGAGCCGTTGCGGCGGCCCGGGTGGTTGTCGGTGGGCTGGCGTCGGGCTCGATCTGGCGGGCGACGGCGTAGACCGTCTCTTGCGGGGTGTCACCGGCAAGGCAGAGGGGAATCTGACGGTCGAGGAGGATCCGCTGCGGGCTGCTCCGTTGCGGACCGACGCGATAGTGGGAGCCCCGCTTTGTGAACAGGTGGAGGTGCTTGCCCGACGCCGCGACGACCCGGATCCCGGGGGGCTGGTAGCCGCCGTCTCGAGGCCGACGGAAGCCGCGGTTGACTTGGCGCATCCATACCCGCGTCTCGAGCCCGTCCTCTCCCATGGTCTCGAAGAGGACCCAGAGCGCTTCCTGGGTCCCGGCGGCCTTGGTGGCGACCCAATCCTGGCCCAGGGCGGAGGGACACCGGCACGCCAGGAGGGCCAAGACCAGCCATAGGGTTGGATCAAGACGCACACTCCACCGCAGGCAAGCCTTTCGGCGGGAGCGGGCGGTCTGCGTTCGGCGGATCTCGGGCAAGTTGCCCCTTTCGTGTGCAAGAACAGCCGGGCGATCGGCCGCCGACATTCCTTTGGGGCCGCTTCGATCCCGATGAGAACAGGTCCCTCGCCATTATTGGCTTCGGTCGGCGGCGGTCAAGAAACCCCCTCGGTGTCGGCAAACGGAAGGAAGAGCTGCTCGGGAAATCCGTCCTTTGCAGAAGGGTTTGCCGATGCTATAATGTTGGGTCTCGAAATGTGAGGACAGAGCCATGAAGCCAAAGATCCATCCGAAATGGCATGAGTGCAAGGTCACCTGTGGCTGCGGGAACACCTTTGCGACCCGTGCGAGCGTGCCGGAGATGACCGTGGAGATCTGCTCGGCCTGCCACCCCTTCTATACGGGCAAGCAGCGTTATGTCGACACCGCCGGTCGGGTCGAGAAGTTCCAGAAGAAGTTCGGCGGGGACTACTTCCGCAAGCCCCAAAAGGCGGGCAAAGGCAAGTCCTAGCTGGAGTTAGGTACTCAACGCGCCGCGTGGGTTCGTGGGTCGAATCGCGCGGCGTCTTCTTTGTCTGGTGCATACCGAACTTCGCCGGCCGGAGAGATCCCGATGGACGATTCCACTCCCGAAGCCGCCTTGCTCGCCCGCCTGGGCGAGTTGGCCAACCGACACGAGGAGGTCGTCGCCGAGATGAATCGGCCGGAGGTGGCCTCCGATCCGAACAGGATCGTTGAGCTCAGCAAGGAAGAAGGGTCGCTCCGCCGCCTGGTGGAACCATATCGTTCCTACCAAGAGCTTGCCCGACAGATCGAGGAGGCCGAGGCGATCGTCCACGACCCCGAGGCCGACCCGGAGTTCAAGGAGCTCGCCCAGGAGGAGCTTTCCGAGCTCCAGGAGCGGGCGGAGGAGCGGATGGAGGAGCTCAAGGGCCTTGTGGTGATGGGCGCCGAGGCCGAGATCGACTCGATCATCATGGAGATCCGCGCGGGCACGGGAGGGGAAGAGGCGGCGCTGTTCGCCCGAGACCTCTCCGAGATGTACCAACGCTTTGCCCAGGCCAAGGGATACAAATGTGAGGTCCTGGATGCGGCCCCGACCGACATGGGCGGGTTTCGCGAGATCATCCTCAACTTCAAAGGTCCGGGCGTGTATGCGGACCTGGGGTATGAGGCGGGCGGCCACCGCGTGCAGCGTGTCCCCGACACGGAGGCGCAAGGCCGAATCCACACGTCGGCGGCGACGGTCGCGGTCTTGCCCGAGCCGAAGGCCGTCGAGGTCGAGATCGATTGGGAAAAGGACGTCGCCGAGCATGTGAGCCGCGCGGGCGGTCCCGGCGGGCAGAACGTCAACAAGGTCAGCTCGGCCATCAAGCTCGAGCACCTGCCGTCGGGCATCACGGTGTCCATGCGGGACGAGAAGAGCCAACACAAGAATCGCGCCAAGGCCCGGCGGATTCTCATGTCGCGCGTCTTCGAGATGCACCGCGCCGAGGAGCAGCAGCAGCGGGACTCGGCCCGAAGGAGCATGATCGGCTCCGGCGATCGGAGCCAGCGCATCCGCACCTACAACTTCCCCCAGAACCGATGCAGCGACCATCGCATCGGGCAGAACTTCTCGCTCGATCGGATCATCCAGGGCTCGCTGGACGAGATGATCGAGGCCCTCCGAACGCACGACAAGCAGCAGCGCCTGCAGAGCCTCAGCCTCAACTGATCCGCATGCACGGTTCCGTTCGTGGACTGCCGTTCCCACAGGACAAGAGCACGCGCGCACAGAAGCGCTGTATCCCCGATGCGATTGAGGCGTGACCCCGATCGCGGGGCGCCGGCGCGCCCACCAACTCAGATCAGGCGGTCTTCCTCCCAGCCGAGCTTGACGAGTTCGATCTTGTCGAGGTCGGCCGTGCCGATGCCGTGCTGCTTGTCGGCCGCATCGATGTGGCGCGTTGGCGGCTTGAACGGTCGCTCCTCGCCGAAGACGTTTCGCCGATGTCTCTTGAGGATTTCGCGGCCGACGGCGTCACAGGCGACGGGGTCCGTGCTGAAGAGGATCCCGCGATAAGGCCAGACGTACTTCGGATCGTAGTGGTGCCGACCCACGCCGTGGAACAGCGGCGTCAGCAGGACGAGGGCGTTCAGTCGCGTCTTGCCCTTCACCTCCGGTCGCTTCCAGATCTTGCCGAGCGGCGAGCAGAACTGGCCGTGATAGGTGAAGGGCATCGCCACGAACATGATGTAATTCTTGACGCACGTCCCGAGCCCCGACCAGTGATGCGTCCGCATCGGCCGGGCGTTGATGAGCGCGGTCGATCGCTTGAAGACGGGGTTTCGCCGAATGCCGCGATCGTCGATCGCGATGTCGCCCGCCTTGACGCCCACCTCGCGGATCCGCCGGGTGAAGGCCTGTTCCAGCTCCGGGGGCGTCGGCAGGCGGGCCCACACGTTGGACTTGATGCCGACGACATCGGAGGGCTTGATGAGCTTTCGCCAGGCGGCCTGAGGGTCCTTCTCCCCGAGCAGGGCCATGACGGCTTCGTCGGTCATCCGCTGGATGATCCTGGCGTCGGCCCTGTCTTTGGCCTTGAGCACATCCTTGTGGCGAACGAGCACGACGCGGGTCTTCGCCTCCGGCTTGGGTTTGTCCGCGGCCAGGGCGGTGGAGGCGCCGGTGACGCCCGCCAAGGTGGCCGAGGCCGTATCCCGAATGAAATCGCGGCGACTGAGGTCATCCAGCGGCGGCGTCATATCAAGGCTCCTTCTTGGGTTTCGGTTGGCGGCTCGCCGGACAGCGGTCGATCGCCCGCTCGCAAAGCCGCAAGGCGATCTCCCGACTCGGCGCATCGAACACGACCGCGAGCAGCAGATCTTTGGCCTTGACGGCAAGCCAACGGCCGTCTTCGGACTTGGTCGCTTCCGTACCCTCCGCCCCTTTGGCCACCTCCTTCACGAAGTCGCGCCGCGCCTTCTCGCGGAGCGGCCTGGCGGGATACAGGGCACAGAGCAGGTAACAACGTTGCTTCTCGTATCGATAGGTCGCGAGGACGGCGTCGACCTTCGCACTCAGGTGGAGGGGATTGCCCATGCCCAGGTCGTAATGATAATTCAGGGCGTCTGGGCCGTTCAGATAGCGTTCGGCGTGGTGGACGCGATTCTCCTCCGGCAGACAGGACAGCACCTTCGGCAACGGACCGTCTCGTCCGACGGCCTCGGCGATCTTGCGGCCGATGGTTCGCAGGACCTTCTTGCTGTCGGGGGGAACATCGACCGCGTCAACGCGAACCGCGCCGAAGTACCGATCGCGCCAGAAGGTCAACAAGCCGGGGCGGAGCTCGGCTCCCTGGCCGATACCGGCATCGGGAAGCTCCTCGTCCCGACCGTTCGTGAAGACCCCGTAGGCATCGAACGAGCGGGTCATGTCGAACAGCTCGACGACGACGTCCGGGGCGTTCGGCTTGACGTAGCGGCGGACGACGAGCCCGCGAAACGCCCAGGTGAGATAGACCTCGGCCGCGCCGTCCATGTATCCGTAGATCCCCTGTCTGTCGCAGCGTTGGTCGGGCGGTTTTACCGTCCATCCCTCTGCCCGATCGGGAAGGAGCGAGAGCAAGCTCTCGAAGACCGAAGCGCGGCTGGCGGTCCGCTCGGCGGATTTCGGATCGGCTCCATGCGTTGCCAAGGGGGTAGCTCCTTTGCGTCGCGAGGGCTCGCCTGGCTTGACCGGGGTCGTTCGGCGCGACGACTGCATGCTAGCTCAGACGTGCGGCCGGAATCAACTGCACCGCGACGTGTTGACCCCCTCGCCGCGCCGGGTAGAGTGAGGCGAGCGGAAACGACGGTCGCCGCGCGTGGCAGGAGCTGAAGGCATGTCTCGTCTTGACGGACTTGAAAACACCTACGCCCGCTCGCTCTATCGTCCCATGGGGTTGGACGACGACGCCTTGGCGCGCCCGCTCATCGCCGTAGTGAGCTCCGCCAGCGAGCTGGCGGCCGGACACGTGCATCTGCATCGTCTCATCGACCCGATTCGTCGCGGCGTCCTGTCGGGCGGTTGCGTTCCGCTTGTGTTCCACACCGTCGCGGCGTGTGACGGCATTTGCCAGGGCGAGGGGATGCACTTCATCCTGCCGTCGCGCGAGGCGATCGCCGCATCGGCGGAGTTGATGATCCGCGCGCACCGATTCGCCGGAGCGGTCTTCGTCTGCTCGTGCGACAAGATCACACCGGGCATGCTTCTGGCGGCGGCGCGATGCGACCTGCCGAGCGTCTTCGTGACCGGCGGTTACATGCGTCGCGCGGAGTTCGAGGACAAGCCTCGCGGCGCGAGCGACATCAAGGAGGCCATCGGCGCGTTCCAGGCCGGGCGGATCACGCGCGATCAGCTCGACCGCATCGAGCATCGCGTCTGCGGCGGACCCGGCATCTGCAACATGATGGGGACGGCGCATACGATGGCCTGCCTCGTGGAGGCGATGGGGCTCTCGCTGCCGGGCAATGTCACGACGCCCGCCGAGGGCGAGGGACTGCTCGCGTTGGCCGAGCGCGCGGGTCGCGTCGCCGCCGACTGCGTCGTGGCCGAACGACGGTTCTCGAAGGTCGTCGATCGCGAGTCGATCCGAAACGCGATCCGCGTCGGCCTGTCCGTCGGAGGCAGCACGAATATGGTGTTGCACATGCTCGCGCTGGCCCACGAGCTTGGGGCGGACCTCACGCTGGAGGACTTCGAGGAGCTCAGCAGGCACACGCCGTTGCTGGGAAAGTTCAAACCGTCGGCCGAGGTCTTCCTCGAGGATTTCCAACGGGCCGGCGGCGTGCCGGTGGTGATGAAGGAGCTAACGCAGCGGATCGACACGCGATGCCTCACCCTCACGGGGCAGACGATCGGCCAACAGATCGCGATGGTCGAGAACCGGGATACCGCGGTCGTCCGTCCCGTCGACCGGCCGCTCGCTCCCACCGGCGGGTTGG